>CAZTAP010000093.1:0-10654 GCA_964611665.1 uncultured Selenomonadaceae bacterium
CAAATGGTGGAGACAAGGAGGATCGAACTCCTGACCTCTTGCATGCCATGCAAGCGCTCTCCCAGCTGAGCTATGCCCCCATACGCAAGTTACTTAAATAATATACTATATTTTTTTCGGATATGCAACCCTTTTTTGAATTTATTTCAACAGGCTCAAAAACCAGGCCATATTCTGATTGGATTGCGCAAGCATAGCCTGTGCGGCCTGGAGCAGGATCCTGTCCCGTGTATATTCCGTGATTTCCTTAGCCATATCCGCATCCATGATTGTCGCCATCGCCGCCGTCACATTCTCGCTTTGCGTCGTAAGGTTACTGATGGTATAGTCCAGACGGCTCGACTGTGCACCAATAGTTGTCTGCTGGTCAAGTGCACGCGACAATGCATTATCCAGCACATTGATGGCCGCCGTCGCGCCTTTCTGCGTCGTTACATCGAGCACCGTCCCATCGCTCCCCTTCAGCCCCAGCGCCGTCGAACGCAAATCGCCAAGCTGCGTCTTCATGCCCTGATTCGATTTCGTGCCCGTCTGTGTATAGAGTGAATTATCCGCAGATGCATCACGCGGCTGGATGGTTTCTGTGAAATTGTCCAGCGCACTGTCCACGCTTTTCCTGACCTGACCATTCTTATCGGTGATGCTGATGGTAAAACCGGAAACTGCACCAACTGTTCCTGCAGTCTTTGCCTTGACGGTAACCGCTCCTTCATCATCCGGTGTCGTCACCGCCGCACCGCTGGAATCTGTACCGATCGTACTGCTTCCGTCCATGCCGCTGATGTCAAACACCGCAGAGCCAATGCCATTCGCCTTGGTAAAAATATCCCCCAGGGTCGTGGTGCCTGCTTCATAACTCGTACTATAGGTCTTCCCATCTTTTACATAGGAAACATTGACCGTATCACCTGCAAGGATATTAAGCTGGCTGCCATCGCGTCGTGCCAGGTCCGTAAGCTTCGTCGCGGCAGCAGTACCTTTGCTCAGGCTGCTGTTCGTATAGGCCTGCTGTGCTGCCTGTGCCGCCCCGTTATGTGAACCATCCAAAAGATATTTCCCATTGTATGTGACCAATGCATTATCATCGATCTGATCTGCATATTGATCGAACAATTTCTGGATGGTCCGTCGGTCACTGTCCGTGCAGGTATCGTTCGCTGCCTCGATTGCCTTTTCCTTCAGTGTCCGAAGGATGTCAATGGTAGAGCTCGCCGCTCCTTCAGCCACCTTCAGCATACTCTGGCTATACTGTGCATTGCGGCTGGCCTGCTCAAGGCCGCGCACCTCAATGCTCATCCGCGTGCCGATAGCCCAGCCGGACGGGTCATCGGCAACGCTGCTGATACGAAGTCCCGTCGTGATATGCTTCATGTGCTTCGTCATTGAAGCATAGTTCCTGTTCATCATATTCAGGATACTAAGAGACTGAATATACGGATGTATCATGGTCATCACAAAAACCTCCTTGTGCCGCACAAATCCCTCTTCAAGTATATCGTATATAATCCGAAAAAACTTAAGGAGCACAGCTCCTGGCTGTGCTCCTCCCTGCGTTAAGTCGTCGCATATTCCAATTTCCTGCGGTCACCATACATTTTCTCATAATAGCTCTGATACTCACCGCTTATGATATTCTGCCACCAGTCACGATGTTCAAGATACCATTGGATTGTCTGCTTTATGCCTGTCTCAAAAGACGTTGCCGGCAGCCAGCCAAGTTCTTCATGGATTTTGGTCGGATCGATTGCATAGCGGCGATCATGTCCTTTACGGTCTGCCACGAATTCAATAAGGCTCTCCGATTTGCCAAGCTCTCTGAGGATTGTCCGGACCACCTGCAGGTTCGTACGCTCATTATGCCCACCGATATTATAGACCTCTCCCGTCTTGCCTGCACGGAGGATCTGGTCGATTGCATGGCAATGGTCTTCAACATAAAGCCAGTCCCTGACATTTTCACCTGTACCATAGACCGGAAGCTTTTTATCTGCCAAAGCATTTGCAATCATCAACGGGATAAGCTTTTCCGGAAAGTGATACGGACCATAGTTATTCGAGCAGCGGGAAATCGTCACGGGCAGTTGATACGTGCGATGGTATGCCTGCACCAGCAAATCGGCAGATGCCTTCGATGCCGAATAGGGACTCGATGTATGAAGATTTGTCGTCTCCGTAAAGAAGAGATCCGGACGATCCAAAGGCAGATCTCCATAGACTTCATCTGTGGAAACCTGATGAAAACGGTCGATGCCGTACTTGCGGCAGGCATCCAGCAATACACTGGTCCCCAGGATATTGGTCTGCAGAAAAATTTCCGGCGTATCAATTGAACGATCCACGTGACTTTCTGCCGCAAAATTTACAAGTACGTCCGGTTTTTCCGCTTCAAATACTTCATATACCTTTTTCCGGTCGCAAATATTTCCCTTTACAAATTTGAAGCTCTTGTTTTCCATGACATCCGCAAGAGTCTCCAGATTCCCTGCATAGGTAAGCGCATCCAGGCACACGATCCTGTCCTCAGGATGCTTTTCCAGCATATAATGAACAAAATTTCCTCCAATGAAGCCGGCTCCGCCGGTTACGATGATTTTCATTCCCATGACCCCCTTAAGACCTTCGGACAGCAACGCACTGCCCTCACCAATCAATTTTGCCAGATCAGCTGCATAAGCTCATCGTGGCGTTTTTCTACTTCCTTTACAACAACTCCCACAATTGTCTGGATCAGCTCTGCGGAAAAGTTCTGCGGCAGCATCGGGATACATGCATCCAGAATGATTGACGTATCTGGTGCCAGATAATATTTAAACAGCTTATTTCCATGATTCAGACGCAAAAGATAACTGCTCACTGCATAAGCATTCTCATCATTCAATGCTTTTGGAGCAAGATTCGCACGTACAATCACATAGATCGTATCATCAAAAATCACCCCAAGCGGAATATACTGGCCCTGCACAGCAACAGACGAGCGGAAAATCACACTGCGATGTTCATCTTCCAGTTCTTCCTGTTTGAAATTCTTAATCTCTTTTTTCTCTAAATATTGCTGATATTTTTTGGCTCCCTCAACGATATCTGCCATCTTAACTTCCTCCTTAAACACAGCCGCATGTTCCCTCAAAAATGCCAGACCAGATTCATCATGCAGCGATTTTCCTTCAGCCCTGCACCCTTTTGATAACTGTAGTTCACACCATAAGACAATTCCGCCCGCCTTTTCTCAAAGCCAAGATAAGCCAGCCAGGAATTCCTCGCTGCAACATCGTAGTTCACCCGCGCCAGTTCCATGATCCCCGGAATACCGACCGACATCGAGTCCATTGTACCGCTCAATGCACGTACATAGGAAACGCCTGCCGCAAAACGGCTCCACCCGCCATTTGCTTCATCTTGTTCCCTTACGAGACCGACGCTGAAAGGCATCAGCCACAAGGGGCGATGTCCCGGACGATAATGCGCGCTGCCCGAACCATCAGCAGAACCATCATAGCCGCCCATGCTCACATTCATATAACGCAGTCCTGAAGAAGTAACCAGCTTCCAATCCCCCATGGCACGGCTGCTCTCATCCCGTACACCAATGCTGAATATCGTTGTTTTGGGCTTTGTTTCAACAAGACCATGCAAATCATGTTTGACTTCAGCATAGCTCAAATCAAAGACCTGGCTTTCTTTGTCCGAATAAACTCCGTCATAGTAAGAAGCACTCCAGGCCTCAAACTTGTCAGTTTCCAGCGTCGACTGACTGCCGCCATTCGCAAAGGAGAACGCCACACCTGTACGCTGGTTTTCATTCAGGACAAGATCGCATCCCGCAGTAAGCAGATTCATTCTCGTATCATAGACAGCCGACGCATCACCCAGCTGCATACCAGCGACCGTATAAGCAGGATGCAGGTATTTTACCCATAAGACGGTATCCTCCTGCTGCTCCGCTGAATCCCTTTCCTGCAAAAGCGAAAAATGCTCATCTACAGTATCCAGAGCCTTCTGCATGAATTTTACAGAATTCGCCGTTGCCCCCGTAAGCTCTGCCGCCTCCTGTACACCAGCCAGATATTGCGCTGGGTTTTCTGTGCAAAGCCTTCGGCCCGCATAGCGCTCTTCAATATCCCGCACAGAGATATTCTGCCCCATCGTCGAGAAAATATCAGGAAGTGTCTGATAAAGCTGCTCATCAACAGGCAGCATATCTCCCTGCAAACATGAGTTCTCCTCCTGCCGATTGATAACAGCCAGATAAAGCGGCGAATCCTCAGCTTTTCCCGGCAGAACAGCGGCCTTGTTCTCCGTATCGATCAGTGAATGCGAAGCTGTCCAGCACAATGCCGGCGCTGCAGCAACCGTCGTACTGGAATAAACAGCCTCCTCATAGCGAAGCACCCCAGCCTCGGTATCCAAAGCGGCTGAATCCCCATTCTCTGTATCGACTGCCGCGATACTGCCCATAAGCTGCAGGGACTGCAGTTTCTCCTGCTGCTCTGCCCTTTGCTCTGCAGAAGCAGCGGCCTTTCCAGCCGCAGGCTTTGCTTCCATGGTTTGCTGCTTCTCCTGAAGTACTCCCGACACCGTTTCCAACGATGCCTGCTTCGAAGCTTTAGCCGGAGCTTTCTGCATAGCCAGTGCCGCCTGTGCCTGAGCACGAACGGCTGCAGCAGGCAGCGTATCGGAGACAGGCTCTGCCGTCCGGACAGCAGCAGACGCCTCCCCATGAAAAAGGGGCAGGGAAACAAAAGTTCCTGCCAGCATGCCAGACAGCACGAGCCGACGAATCCGCTCTTTTTTCTGCCAGTCATCATCTTTGCTTTTGCTCCTACCCCTCATTGTCCATTCCTCCTGTACTGCAGCTTACTACTGCTGAATCAAGTATAACACGCAAATTCCAGACCTTCAACCAGACAGGTCTGCCTGACCCCGAAAAAAATTGCTGCAGCCAGCAAAGAAGGAAACGATCTCTTCCGCTGATTGCAGCACTTTTCCAGAACTATGGTCTATTTGAATTCAACGAACTCGTTGATTTTGGCACCGCCCTTGATCATCGGCTCAACAAAACTCCGATGGATATTCATCACAATGACCCGCGGTCCGTCTGCCGCCATAGCACTTTGAAAGGCCTCGGCAAATTCCTCCTGTGTCGATACCGCTTCCGCCTCAATGCCAAAGCTTTTTGCATACGCGGCAAAATCCATTGGGTAACTGAACTCACAGGCAATATACCGCTCCTTGTACATGACCTTTTGCAGCTGGCGGATCATGCCCAGACTCGTATTGTTCACAATGATCGAAATAATCGGCAGGTGCAGGCGCGCAATCGTATAGTATTCACTGCCGGTCATCTTGATGCCGCCATCTCCTGCAACATGCACAACCCTGCGTGAGCTGCCATAAGCCAGCTGCGCCCCCATGGCTGCCGGAAGCCCGAACCCCATCGTGCCAAGACCGCCCGAGGTAATCCATGTGCGTGGTTCCTCAACGCGCAGATGAAGTGCCGCCCACATCTGATGCTGCCCAACATCCGTCGCAAAGGCAAAGGGCTTCCCCGCTGTCCTGAGCGCTATATGATGCATCGCCCAGGGAACCGTAAGCTTATCGACCTGATAATCATAGGAATATTCCTCCTGCCAGCTGTGAATCCGTTCCCACCAGGCCGCAAGACGATGGAGCGGCTCAGACTGCATCAAAAGCTGCAGGATTGTCTTCATATCGCCTGCCAGACCAATGCTGCTGGGAATATTTTTGTCAATCTCTGCCGGATCGATATCGATATGGATGAATTTCGTATCCGTCGTATATTTTACGAGATTGCCCGTCTGGCGATCACCAAAACGGCTGCCTACGGCAATGACCAGATCAGCAGCCGCAATGGCATTGTTGGCTGCCTTTTTCCCATGCATGCCTGCAAAACCGAGGCATTGCCGATGTGAGCGCGGCAATGCACCAATGCCCATAAGGGTATGCACCACAGGAAGCTCATATCTCTCCACGAAAGCTGTCAGTTCACGGCTCGCACCGGCGGAAATCACGCCGCCCCCGGCTATGACAATCGGCCGTTTCGACTGACGGATGACCGCTGCCGCCTCAGCCGCACAAATCAAAAAATCTGCATCCGGCTTCCCCACAGGCTTTGGCTGCTCCTTTTCCTCCATATAGTCAACCTCCGCAAAAAACAGATCACGCGGAATATCGACAAGCACCGGCCCCGGACGTCCCGTGCGCGCAATATGAAAGGCCTCACGCAGAACCGGCAGGAGCTGCCGGACATCCTTTACCTTATAATTGTGCTTTGTGACCGGCATGGTGACCCCGAGAATATCAGTTTCCTGAAAAGCGTCACGCCCCAAAAGCGTAGTGTCAACCTGACCTGTGATTGCTACCAGTGGAATAGAATCCATAAACGCTGTAGCAATACCCGTAACCAGATTTGTCGCTCCCGGTCCTGAGGTCGCTATGCATACGCCGACCTTCCCGGAAGCACGTGCATAACCGTCTGCGGCATGTGCTGCATCCTGTTCATGCGTTGTTACAACCTGACGGATGCGTTTTTCGTCATAAAGTGCATCATAAAGCGGTAAAATCATACCACCCGGATATCCAAAAATGGTGTCGACATCCTGCTCAAGCAGGCACTCGACAACCGCCTTAGCTCCTTTCATACCATGGCCTCCCTAATACTCAGATTCGTGCAAGAACTGCATTAGTCATATCTTCGGTGTTTGCCCTGGTAAATCCTTCTTTCCAAAGATCCGGCGTACGATAGCCATCAGCCAGTGCCTGGTCAACAGCATGTTCAATCGCCTGGGCAGCAGCTTCTTCCTTCAGGGAATAACGCAGAAGCATCGCTGCAGAAAGAATCGTGCCAATCGGATTGGCAATGCCCTTGCCTGCAATATCCGGAGCAGAGCCATGGATCGGCTCGAAAAGACTCGTACATTCCCCAATGCTTGCAGATGGCATCATACCAATGGAGCCGCCAATGACCGCAGCTTCATCGCTCAGGATATCACCAAAGAGATTGCCCGTCACAATGACATCGAACTGCCCCGGACGCACAGCAAGCTGCATGGAACAGTTATCCACATAAAGATGATTGAGTTCAACCTCGGGATAGTCCGCTGCCATCTTCATCACCGTACGGCGCCAGAGTCTGGAGGTCGCAAGCACATTCGCCTTATCTACAGAGGTTACCTTGCCGCGGCGCAGTTTCGCAGTCTCAAAGGCCAGCTTTGCAATACGCTCGACCTCTGGCACCGAATAATTTTCTAAATCCCAGGCACGTTCATGCCCGTCCTTCATCTCGGACTCACATTTCTCCCCAAAATAAATGCCGCCGATCAGTTCACGCACAATGACAAGATCCGCACCGCGTACAAGCTCCGGTTTGAGCGGGGAATACTCGACCAGTGCATCAGCGACCTTGACCGGACGAAGATTAGCATACAGTCCAAGACTCTTGCGCAGGCCAAGGATTGCCTTCTCCGGACGCAGTGCCGGCTCTACCTGATCCCACTGATCACCGCCGACTGCACCGAAAAGAACACCATCCGATGATTTGCAGGCATCGATCGTATCCTGCGGCAGCGGCGTACCAAATTTGTCATAAGCTGTGCCGCCTGCATCCTTCTTATCATATTCCAGACCAAGCTGAAACTTTTCATCGATCTTTTTGAGCACACGTACCGCTGAAGAAGTAATTTCCTCTCCAATACCATCACCCGGAATGACTACGATTTTTTTCGCCATACTACTATTTCTCCTTTATATAATTGATGAGGCCGCCCGCTTTGGCAATATCCTGCACAAAGCCCGGCAGCGGATGCGCATGGAAAACATCCCCTGTGGAGAGATTCTCAATTGTGCCGGTCGCCGTATCCACCCGCAGCGTATCATCTGCCTTGATTTTCTCGACATCATCACCGATTTCCAGAAGCGGCAGACCGATATTGATGCCGTTGCGATAGAAAATACGTGCAAAATCCGCAGCAATGATCACAGGGATACCCGATGCCTTAATGGCTACCGGTGCATGCTCACGTGATGAACCACAGCCGAAATTCTTTCCGCCGACCATGATATCGCCAGCTTTGACATTCTTCGCAAAGCTCTCATCAATATCCACCATACAATGTTCTGCAAGCTCCTTCGGATCGAAGGAATTCAGATAACGGGCCGGAATGATGACATCCGTATCAATATTATCGCCATAACGCCAAACCTTACCCTCTAATTTCATCTCACTTTACCTCCTCTGGTGTCGCAATCCTGCCCAGGATCGCACTTGCAGCTGCTACATGCGGCCCAGCCAGATAAACCTCGCTGTCTACATGCCCCATGCGTCCGCGGAAATTACGGTTTGTCGTTGAAACACAGCGCTCACCTGCCGTCAGAATCCCCATATAACCGCCGAGACATGGCCCGCAGGTCGGTGTGCTCACTGCAGCGCCAGCCTCTACAAAAGTCTCAAGATAGCCAAGCTTCATCGCCTCTGTGTAGACCAGCTGACTGCCTGGGATCACGATGCAGCGCACATCCGGATGGATCTTATGCCCCTTGATGATTCCCGCCGCGATCTTCAGATCCTCAAGACGCCCATTGGTACAGGAGCCAATCACCACCTGATCAATCTTGATCTCGCCAATATCCTCGACACGCTTCGTATTGCCCGGCAAATGCGGGAAAGCAACAACCGGCTTGAGCTCAGAAAGATTGATCTCCACCCTGCGGCAGTAGTTCGCATCTGTATCAGACGCGACCGGCTCATAGTCCTTGGTTACACGGCCTTCCACGTAGGCCTTTGTCTGTTCGTCGAATGGGAAGATGCCGTTCTTGCCGCCGGCCTCGATCGCCATATTGGCAATCGTGAAACGATCGGTCATAGAAAGCTCTGCAACCCCTTCTCCCGTGAATTCCAAAGCTTTATAAAGCGCACCATCTACACCGATCATGCCGATGAGCGTGAGGATGACATCCTTGCCGTTGATGTTCGCAGGCTTTTTGCCCGTAAGATGGACCTCGATGGTCTCCGGCACCTTGAACCAGGCTTCGCCTGTTGCCATACCCACGGCCAGGTCAGTCGTGCCGACTCCTGTGGAAAAGCCGTTTACCGCACCATAGGTGCAGGTATGAGAATCCGCGCCAATCGTGAGCATTCCAGGTGCAACAATGCCTTTTTCCGGCAAAATGACATGCTCGATACCCACACGGCCGACCTCGAAATAATTGACGATTTTATGTTTTTTAGCAAAATCGCGTACAATCTTGGTGAGTCCGGCTGTCTTGATATCCTTATTTGGCGTAAAATGATCCGGAACCAACGCAATTTTTGTCCGGTCAAAAACCGGGCGGCCAATCTTTTCGAATTCCTTGATGGACGGCGGTGCCGTCACATCATTGGCAAGCACCATATCCAGCTTGCAGGTAATGAGCTGGCCCGGCACAACTTTATCGAGTCCCGCATGCTTCGCGAGAATTTTTTCGGTCATATTCATTCCCATGGAAAAACCTCCTAGGCTTATTGTTCTGTTTACAAAAACCGGCTTACACTTCATTATCAAGAGGAAGCGCAAGCCGATCCATTTCATACGATATTCTTACTGAAAACTCAACTTAGAATTTGAGGTCTTTCTGACCCTTGAGCCAGGACATCATGCTGCGAAGCTTAGCGCCAACCTTCTCGATTGGATGCTCAGCATGCTGCTGACGAAGTGCAAGGAAGTTTGCACGACCTGCTGCACGGTTCTCAACGAGCCAGTTGCGGGCAAACGTACCATCCTGGATTTCCGTCAGGGCCTTCTTCATCTCAGCCTTGACAGCCGGAGTGATGATCCGTGGTCCGATGACATAATCACCATATTCAGCTGTATCACTGATGGAACCGCGCATCTTAGCCATGCCGCCTTCATACATAAGATCAACAATGAGCTTCATTTCATGGAAGCACTCGAAATATGCCATTTCCGGCTTGTAACCAGCTTCAACCAAAGTCTCGAAACCATTCTGGATCAGATGCGTTACACCGCCGCAGAGAACAACCTGCTCACCGAAGAGGTCAGTTTCAGTCTCTTCCTTGAACGTAGTCTCGATTGCACCAGCGCGCGTTCCGCCAATGCCGCGTGCATAAGCAAGAGCGATATCAAAGCATTTGCCCGATGCATCCTGATAAGCTGCGAATACAACCGGAACACCGCCGCCTTCTGTAAACGTACGACGAACGAGATGACCAGGTCCTTTTGGAGCAACCATGAATACATCGATATGTTCAGGAGCAACGATCTGCTTGAAATGGATGTTGAAGCCATGGGCAAATGCAAGCGCACTGCCCTGTTTGAGGTTTGGTTCGATTTCTGTCTTATAGATATCAGCAGCCTTTTCATCCGGTACGAGAACCATCGTGATATCCGCCTGCTTAACTGCTTCAGCAACCGGGAGGACAGTGAGACCATGGGATTCAGCTGCTGCTTTGGACTTGCTGCCTTCATAAAGACCGACAACAACATCTACACCGCTCTCTTTGAGGTTCAGTGCATGTGCATGTCCCTGGCTGCCATAGCCGATAACGGCAACCTTCTTGCCCTTCATAACTTCCCAATTCGTGTCCTGATCATAATAAGTTTTTGCCATAATACTCTCTCTCCTCACAATGTTCATAAAT
>CAZTAP010000094.1:0-10492 GCA_964611665.1 uncultured Selenomonadaceae bacterium
CGTCTGGTGCGCATTTCGCCGTTCGATGCAAATGCGCGCCGCCACACGTCGTTTTCGGCCTGCGATATCATGCCGGAAATCGATGATGCAGTCGAGGTGGATATCAATATGGCGGATGTGCGTGTCGACACGTATCGCGCAAGCGGTGCAGGCGGACAGCATATCAATAAAACGTCTTCGGCCGTGCGGATGACGCATGAACCGACAGGCGTGGTGGTACAATGCCAGAATGAGCGTTCCCAGCTGCAGAACCGTGAGCAGTGTCTGAAGATGCTGCGTGCCAAGCTTTTTGAGCTTGAGCTTGAAAAGAAGGAAGCGGAGCTTGCCAAGCTGGAAGGCGACCAGCAGAAGATCGAGTGGGGCAGCCAGATCCGCTCTTATGTATTCCAGCCGTATACGATGGTCAAGGATCATCGTACGAACCAGGAAACCGGCAATATCCAGGCGGTCATGGATGGCGATCTCGATCCGTTCATCGAGGCTTTCCTGAGTGCGAAAGCAAATCATGAGATTTAATGACTAAGTGTTGAGAGTTGAGTGTTGAGCGCTGCGGTAAGGCATACAGGCCGTTATCACAACGCCCGGATCTCAACTCTCAATCTTTTGAAGGCGGGGATATTTTGCGGAAGGGCTTGACTATTTTTTCGTTACTCTTCATAATATTAATCGTGTTTGGGCAGTTTGTGCTGCCCTCTCTGGCAGAGCGGACTGCACAGGCGCGTATTATGGCAGGTGACCGGGCGACTGCAGCAGATGTCACTTTGCACAGCCAGCCTTCGATTTTGCTGCTGCTCGGTCAGATCGATATGGTGAAAGCAAAGGCGGATGGCCTGCGCATCGGTCAGCTGCGATTGCAGCAGGTAACGATGCAGGGCAGGAATGTCCGGATTGACGTGTCGTCCTTTCTTATGGATGACGAGCTTAGCGTGCGTTCGGCGGATGAGCTTTCCTTTACGGGAGTCATCCGTGAAGATAATATCCAGGACCTTTTGCAGCGCAGGGTGGATAAACTGCAGAATGTCCAGGTGAAGATCACGCGCGGCAGCATCAAGGCGACGGCACAGGCCAAGATCTTTGGCCGCATGGCGGATATTGACCTGGAAGGCACCGTCATCGAAAACGATGGCGGACTGTACTTCCATATGACACGGCTGAATATCCGCAATGCAGTACTGGGCAAGACTTCAATGGGAGAGCTTTTTGGCGATATCCTCCTCACGAAGCTTACGGCTCTGCCGCTTAAGGCACAGGTTGACAGTGTAGATATGCAGGATGGGCAGATCGTGGTCACGGCCAGCTGCCATAATTCATAAGGTGGGAAATAAATGAAGGTATTTAAGTATAATAAGCTGCTCGTTGTCTTTATTCTGGTCGGGCTCATTGCCGCATTGTTCATCGATGTGCAGCGCAACGGGGTAGAAAGGCAAAATACGAGTGTGGACCTCGCAATCGATTACGAGGGCCTTGTTGAGCTTGCTGAACGTGAGGGCGTGGCACCGGAGGAAGTATTCCGTCAGGCGAAGGAAGCCGGCATCACTTCGATGGCTGTCTATGAAACGACCTTCAAGAAGCTCAATGCGAATGGCAAAACGACTGCAGCACCAGGCAGTGAGATCCTCCAGAATTATTATACGGGAGCACTTACCGACCCGCTCTGGCAGGCACTTGTGAAAAGCGGCCGCATCAAGGGCAGTGAGGTTTATGTCACAGGCCATGATGCACAGACCTTCAAGGAGGTCAAAGAAGATCTGCTGCGCCGTCTCGGCCCGGACCGGGTTGCTTCCCTGCAGGTTGGCAGTGAAGAGGTCCTGGCTGTCAAGGCAAACTATGAAGCTTTGCTGAAGATGAATCTCGGCATGCCGACGGATGAAATGAAGGCGGTCAATGATGCAGGCTTTTATGTCATCGCACGTCCAAGCAACTATGAAAAGGCGGAAAAGGATGACGTGGAGGCAGTATTCAGGCGTCTGGACGGTGTGAAGATTTCGGAGGTCGTTTTCTCCGGTTCGCAGATGCTGGGAGCCCCGAAGGAACTGCAGGCAACAATCGATGCGTTCAGGGAGCGTCATCTGACGCTGGGGCTCATCGAGGATACGACGCAGCTGCAGTTCTACAAACAGGACGGGCTTGCAGAGGTTTCCAAGGGAGTCGGGTATGATCACATTGCACGTCTTTATGCAATCCCGAAGGATGAGCAGCCAAAACTCAAGATCGATACGGCGGTAGAGCGCTGGGCAAATACCGATGAGGAGCGCAATATCCGCATCGACCTTCTGCGCATTTATGATAAGCCGTCACCGGATATGACGCTTTTGGAAACAAACATGAAGTATTTCTCGGCAACGCGTGATCTTCTGCAGCAGAAGGGCTTTAACCTTGGGCCGGCAGATACGTTTACGACCTTCTATCCGAGCAGGCTTCTGCGTGCGGTCATGATGCTGGGCGTTGCAGCGGCAGCAGTCCTGTATCTGTCGTTGATCTGTCCGCGGCTGAAGCCGAACTATCAGTATATCCTGTTCGTTCTTTTTGCAGCATGCGCTGCCGTGCCGATGCTCATGGGCAATGGCACGAAGATCCGCGTGCTGGCTGCTTTTGCGAGTGCCAATCTTTTCCCGGCCCTCGCTGTGATCTGGCAGCTTGACCGTATTCGGGCGATTACGGCAAAGCCGGGGACATCTTTGGTGAAGATCATCGTTACGGCTGTACTTGCACTTTTCACGGCAGGGATTATGTCGTATGTCGGTGCAGCGTACCTTTCCGGCTCACTCGCGGATGTCGAGTATCTGCTTGAGGTCAATATTTTCCGCGGTATCAAGCTGACGTTCATCCTGCCGCTCATTCTCGTAGCGATTGCCTTCCTGCAGCGCTATGATATTTTCGATGGCAAGATGGATGATACGCAGGGAGTGCTGGCTCAGCTCAGGAAGATCATGGATATGCCGATCCGCGTGAAGACGCTCATCGTGCTCTTCGCAGTGCTGCTGGCAGGCGTGGTGTTCGTGGCCCGTTCGGGTCATACTTCCGGCATGCCGGTATCGAATCTCGAGCTGCAGTTCCGGGCATTTTTGGAAAAGGCCTTTTATGCACGGCCCCGGTCCAAGGAGCTTTTGATCGGCCATCCGGCCTTCATGCTGGCGGCGATGGCCTGGTACCGCAAATGGCCGACCATGGTGTTCTTCGGTCTGGTCATTCTTGCAACGATCGGACAGGGCTCCATGGTGGAGACCTTCGCGCATATGCGCACGCCAATCTATATGTCGTTTATGCGCGGCATTGGCGGCATTGTATTAGGAGCCGGGGTAGGAGCCGTTCTGATGGTTCTGGTTCATCTCTGGCAGGTTTTGATTTCCGCAGCAAAGGGGCGTAAGGCAGAGCAATGAGCAATATTGTAGTATCCGGATATTATGGTTCGAAAAATGCTGGCGATGAAGCGATGCTTGCGGCGATGATCGAGGTTTTATCCGATTTGGATCCGAAAGTGAATATTACGGTAATCTCGGCCAAGCCGCAGGATACGATGCAGCGTCATGGCGTTCGGGCTGTGTCCTGGATATCGCTGCCGGATATCTGGCGGGCGCTGCGCGATGCAGATCTCATGCTGAGCGGCGGCGGCAGTCTGCTCCAGAATGTCACGAGCGGCCGCAGCCTGTATTACTATATGGGCATCATTTTCCTTGCACGTCTGGCCGGTACGCCGGTCATGCTGTACGCACAGGGCATCGGGCCGATCTATGGTCATATGGCGCGCCGGCTCATGTCCTGGATCGGCAATCATGTGAACCTCATCACGGTGCGCGATCATGGCTCTCTGGGCGAGCTGGAAAGCCTGGGCATCCATGTGCCGCATATCGAGGCAACGGCTGACCCGGTCCTGGCCATCCATCCGGTGGACAAGGAAATCGGGCGTGCGGTGCTCAAGGCTTATCATGCAGATGGTGCCAGGCCTGTTGTGGGGATTTCTGTGCGGGAATGGCGCGAGTGGAAACATTATAAGGAAGTGCTGGCTGAGGCCGCAGACCGGATTACAAAGGAGCTTGGTGCACGTGTTGTGTTCCTGCCCATGCAGTATCCGGAGGATGTGAGGGCGGCGCAGCGCATTGCGGATATGACCCGGGAGAAGGTCACGGTGCTCGATGATGAGTACACGACGAGTGAGCTGCTTTCCATCGTGGGCAATATGGATCTTCTGCTTGCAGTACGCCTGCATGCATTGATTTTCGCCGGTGTCATGGGAGTGCCGATGATCGGGATTTCCTATGACCCGAAGGTCGACCGCTTCATGGATTCCATTGGCGAGAAATCCGTGGGGGATCTGCAGGGCATCACGGTTGAGGAGCTGATGGCTGAGGTTCGCATGAAATGGAACGACAAGGCGGCGTTCCGTGCCAAGAATGCAGAGCTTTTATCCGGGCTTCGCGTGCTGGCTTCGCGCAATGCGGAGCTCGCTTTGGGACTTATCAAGAAGAAAAAAATATGATAAAAATCATCAGGGGCTGCTCCGGCAGCCTCTTATTTTTATCTGCACGCAGCCTGTTTTTTATGGTACAATAAAAGATAGCTGTAAATTTTGCGGCATTTTATTGGAGGATGGATTCGTTTATGATTCATATGAAAAGCGTTTCAAAGGTTTATGATAATGGTACGATTGCCCTGGATCATGTGAATATCGATATTGCCAAGGGGGAGTTCGTGTTTCTGGTTGGTGCAAGCGGTGCGGGAAAATCAACCTTCATCAAGCTGCTGCTGCGGGAGGTCCTGCCGTCTGCAGGCGAAATCAAGGTCAATGGCCGGGATATTGTGCGCATGCAGCACAAAGAGGTGCCCTATCTTCGCAGGGGGCTTGGGGTCATCTTTCAGGACTACCGTCTGCTGCCGGACAAGACGGTTTTTGAGAATGTGGCTTTTGCCATGCAGGTCATTGAGGCACCCCGACGGCTCATGCAGCGCAGCGTGAATTCTGTGCTCGATGTCGTAGGTCTTCGGGAGAAGTATAAGAGCTTCCCGTCCCAGCTTTCGGGCGGTGAGCAGCAGCGCGTAGCCATTGCGCGCGCGATTGTCAACGATCCGGCGATCGTCATCGCGGATGAGCCTACGGGCAATCTGGACCCGGAGACATCCTGGGAAATCATGGATATTTTCCAGCGGGTCAATGCAGCCGGAACGACCATCATCATGGCAACGCATGACAAGACTATCGTGGATACGATGCAGCGCCGTGTCATAGCGATTGAGGATGGCCGTATCGTACGCGATGAGGCACAGGGGGTATATGGCTATGAAGTTTAGGACAAGCGAGTATTTCATCCGTGAGGTCGGATTGTCTATCCGGCGCAATAACTGGATGTCTTTCGCCTCAATCGGGACCGTGGCGGTTTCTCTTTTTGTACTGGGCATGTTCCTGATCCTGGTATTGAATATGAACCGCATGGCATCTATGCTGGAGTCCCAGGTGCAGATCAGCGTGTATCTGCAGGATGATATGAAAAAGTCCGATATTTCAGGGCTTGAGGACGATATCCGCAAGCTGCAGGGCATCGATACCGTCAAATTCGTGAGCCGTGAAGAGGCAATGGACCGTCTGCGTGAACGGCTGGGAGACCAGAGATATCTGCTGGATGCACTGGGAGATCAGAACCCTCTGCCGAATTCCTTCGAAGTCACGGTGATGCAGCCGGATCTTGTCAAGACGGCTGCTGAGGCGATCGAGAACTTCAGCGGGGTCGAGTCTGCCAAGTACGGACAGGATGTGGTGCAGCATCTGTTTGATATCACGCGCCTCATCCGTATTTTCGGACTGATTCTCATGGTATTGCTGGCCGGGGCGACGCTGTTCATCATTTCGAATACGATACGCCTTACGGTGTTTGCACGGCGCAAGGAGATTGCCATCATGAAATATGTGGGAGCTACTGACTGGTTCATCCGCTGGCCATTCCTTCTCGAGGGCGTCGTGCTTGGCTTCTTCGGCGGCGTGATTGCGGCTGTTGTGCTGCGCAGCATTTATGGTGCGATGGCGGCCAAGATTTACAGTACGCTGGCCTTTTTCCCGCTGATTCCGGAGTATCCGTTTTTGAATTATATCAGTCTTGTCATACTGCTGAGCGGAATGATCATTGGCGCTCTGGGAAGTACGATTTCCCTCAAGCGTTTCCTGAAGGTTTAAAGGGGGCTTAGGGATGGAACAAAAGTGGAAGCGGCGTTTCTGCGCTGCAGCGGCAGCTTTCTGGCTAGCCGGCTGTACCGTGCCGGTCTGGGCTGATTCCCTGGAGGATCAGCGTGATGCCTATGTGAAGCAGGCCAATGAGAAACGGGAAAAAAGCAATGCGATGCAGACGAAGATCCAGAATTTCTCGGAAGAAAAGCGCATGGTGGATGAGGCGGCGGATAAGGCTGTTGCAGACTATAAGGTGGTCAAGGACAAGCTCGATGAAACACAGAGCCGCATGGATGCAAATAAGGCAAAGCTCGATCAGCTGGAGACTGACTATCAGAAGAAGAGCGGACTGCTGGGCAAAAGAGTACGTGATATCTATATCAATGGACAGATCAGCTATATCGATGTTTTATTCGGTGCCAAGGATTTCTCGGATTTTCTTACGCGCATGGATCTTTTGAAGCGTGTGATCCAGCAGGATTATCGTCTGGTGGAGACTGTGCTGGAAGATAAGCATGGCATCGAAAAGTCCCAGCAGGCATTGGAAAAGGACCGCGCAGATGAAGCTGTGCAGGTTCGTGACAAGGAAAGCAAGAAGAATGATATGCTTGCGAAGCAGAAGGTCAAGGAAAAAATCATCGAGAAGATGAAGTATGATAAGGAAACAATCGATCGTGAATACAACGAACTCATGGCTGCCTCGAAGCAGGTGGGCCAGATGGTCCGTTCCAGTCAGTATCAGGTGAGCGGCGGACTGCCGTCCGGAGCTGGCAACGGCAGCATGATCTGGCCGATTTCCGGGCCGATTACTTCGGAGTTCGGCTGGCGTATCCACCCGATTACGGGGGACAGCCGGTTCCACAGCGGGCTGGATATCGGCGGCGACTATGGCATGGCTGTGCATGCTGCTGCAGCCGGTACGGTGACGTATGCGGGCTGGATCAGCGGCTATGGCAATGCCGTGATCATCGATCATGGCGGCGGAATCACGACGCTCTATGGTCACAACCAGTCGCTGAATGTCAGCGAGGGACAGAGCGTGGCACAGGGGCAGGTCATTGCAGCCTGCGGCTCAACGGGCAATTCTACCGGGCCGCACTGCCATTTCGAGGTTCGCCAGAACGGTGAGCCGGTAAGTCCTTATGGGTACTTGTAAGCGGTAATTATGGAAAGCTTGGTGAAGGTATGAAGAAGAAAAAATTAGGGTTGATCATCGTGATTACTGCAGTATTGTCCTCTCTGCTCACCGTAACAGGGCTGGGCTGGCTCATGGGATTTACGATGGCGCAGGCGAAGGATACCGCGCGTTTTTTTGGTGCGGTGCAGTTCATCCAGCGGAAATATGTGAAGGATGTGGACTATACACAGCTCATGGATGGAGCCATCAATGGCATGGTGAAGACGCTGGGCGATCCGCATTCGATCTATCTTGATCAGAATATGTACAAGCAGCTCATGGAACATACGGAAGGTTCCTTCGGCGGCATCGGTGTCGTGATGGGCTTCAAGGATAAGAAGGTCGCGGTGATTTCCGTGCTGGATGATACGCCTGGGCAGAAGGCCGGCATCCAGACCGGGGATGAGATCGTGGCAGTGGATGGCACGCCGGTCTCAGAAATCCAGCCGGAAGAGGTTGCCATGCGCATCCGCGGAGACATTGGCACGCAGGTGAATATCACCATCCATCGCGAGGGCGAGGAAGACAAGGACTATACGATTACACGGGATACCATCAAGATCAAGACCGCGGTCGGACATATGCTGCCGGAAACCGATGGCATCGGGTATATTCGGATTGCGTCCTTCAGTGAGAATACGAGCAAGGAATTCAAGGATACCTATGATGACCTTGAGCAGCAGGGCATGAAGGGGCTCATCATTGATTTGCGTGAAAATCCGGGCGGTCTCGTGACGAGCTGCGTGGAGATCGCCAACATGGTGGTGCCGAAGGGACCAATCGTTTCGGTGGTGCAGCGTGACGGCACAAGAGAGGAGCACGACTCCAAACTGGAGGCTTCGAAATATCCGATCGTTGTGCTCATCGATGGCAATAGCGCAAGTGCGTCAGAAATCCTGGCCGGGGCTTTGCAGGATACCGGAGCGGGCGTTCTGGTGGGCAGCAAGTCATATGGCAAGGGCTCTGTCCAGGTGGTCATGCCGCTTTATGATAATGATGCGCTGAAGCTGACCATTGCCAAGTACTATACGCCGAGCGGGCGCAGCATTGATGGTACGGGCATCGAGCCGGATGTGAAAGTCGATCTTGATCCAAAAGGGACGACGGATAATCAGCTCGCGAAGGCCATTGAGGTCATGCAGGAAAAATTGCAATGACCCGGATGAAATAAAAGAAGACCCGGCATCGAGGTGCCGGGTCTTTCGTATTTTTATGGTGTTTATTTGTGATGATTTTTCAGGAAGTTCCCGATTCTGGCAAGGGCTTCTGAAATCTTGTCAATGGAAGTCGCATAGGAACAGCGGACATGGCCTTCGCCGCAGGCGCCAAAGGCGCTGCCCGGCACGAGTGCTACGTGCTCGCTCACCAGGAGCTCTTCGGCGAATTCTTCCGAAGTATAGCCGGTGCTGCGGATGCTCGGGAAGATATAGAAGGCGCCTTTCGGCTCGAAGCATTCGAGCCCGAGCTTCGTGAAGCCGTCATAAATGAGGCGGCGGCGCTTGTCGTATTCCGAGACCATTTTCTTCATGTATTTTTCGCCATGACGCAGGGCTTCGACTGCGGCAATCTGTGCCGTAATCGGTGCGCAGAGCATGGTGTACTGATGGATCTTGGTCATGGCAGCGATGATGACCGGATTGGCCAGGGCATAGCCGATGCGCCAGCCCGTCATGGCATAGGCCTTGGAAAAGCCATTCAGCAGGATCGTACGGTCCTGCATATGCGGCAGGGAGGAGAAGCATACATGCTCTTCACCGCCATAGGTGAGGTCACCGTAGATTTCATCCGAAATCACGATGAGATCGTGCTTTTCTGCAAAGTCAGCAATCTTCATCAGGTCTTCACGCGTCATGATGGCACCTGTCGGATTGTTCGGATAGCCGATGAGCAGAGCCCTCGTTTTCGGGGAAAGGTGCTCTTCAAGCTCAGACGGTGTGATGCGGAAGTCGTTTTCCAGCCGTGCCGGTACGGATACGGGCACGCCGCCAGCCAGTGAGGCACAGGCCTGATAGGAGACATAGCAGGGCTCCGGGATCAGAACCTCGTCGCCCGGAGCCAGGATGGCGCGCATGGCGAGATCGAGCGCTTCGCTTACGCCGACCGTCACGAGGACGTTCTGTGCCGGGTCATAGACCGTGTCATAGCGGCGCTGGAACAGGGCACAGATTTCCTGGCGCAGTTCCAGGAGACCGCGGTTTGCCGTATAGGAGGTATAGCCCTGCTCGAGGCCGTAGACACAGCTTTCGCGGATCGACCAGGGAGTGACGAAGTCCGGCTCGCCGACGCCGAGGGAGATGACATCTTCCATTTCGGCTGCGATATCGAAGAAGCGGCGGATGCCGGAGGGAGCGATGGCATTGACTGCCGGTGAGATGCGTTTGTTCCAGTCTGTCATGGCGAAACCACCAGCCTGCGGTCGCGTTCTTTGTCATTGATGATCACGCCGTCTTTTTTGTACGGCTTGAGCATGAAATGGCTGCGTGTCTGCGTGACGCCTTCAATCGTGGACAAACGGGTGGCAACGAAATTTGCCACATCCTGCAGGGACTTGCCTTCGATGATGACCATGAGGTCGAAACTGCCGCTCATGAGATAGACGGTACGGACTTCGTCAAAGCGGTAGATGCGTTCGGCAATGGCATCAAAGCCGACCTCGCGCTGCGGCATGAGGTTGACCTCGATGATGGCGGTAACGGTATCATCGCCAAATTTTTCCCAGTTGATGAGCGTGTTGTAGTTCAGGATGATCTTGTCTTTCTCGAGCTTTTTGATCTGCTCATCGACCTCGTATTCACTGCGATGCAGGATGGCTGCCAGTTCATTCACCGGGCGGCGGGCATCATGCTCTAAAAGTTCCAATAATTCACGCATGGATAATTCCTCCTTTTCTATGAAGCAGGGATAAAAAAACGCCCTCATCCGTAAAGGACGAGGACGCTGGTTCCCGTGGTACCACCTTCGTTGGACACCCATGCCTGAAGCCGGCATGCAGAATCCGCTCGACTGCCTTAACGCGGCAAAACGGCAGGTTTATGGCCTGCATGCTCCGGATCAGCTTTCCATTTTCGTCTTTGGCAATTCACAGCAGCCATTGCCTCTCTGAAAAAGATTTGAAAATGTACTCAATCAATCATTGCATATCTTTCATTATTTGTATAAAA
>CAZTAP010000095.1:0-10449 GCA_964611665.1 uncultured Selenomonadaceae bacterium
GTGTCCATCATATAAAGACAAAGCGAAAAAAGCAAGGCTTCTGCCGTATTTTTACTTGAAAGAAGGGGGAAGATATATTAGGATAGAAGGTGTGATGCAATTTGCAGGCTGCATGAGCAGCAGAAAGAGGCTTGATGGTGAAATGTTTCAAGGTGATAAAACCGCTGGACTGGGTGCTTCTGGCGGTGGCGGTCTTTCTTTTGGCAGAGACAGACTTCCGGCATATGACCATGTTCGATCAGATCTATGTCGGAGCTGTCGGGCTGTACAGCATACTCCTGGTCGTGCGGGTGGTGCTGGAATATCGTAAAAATACGGCAGGACAGGATACAACACAGAAGTAAGGCGGGATAAAATGAAAAAAGCGGTTTTTTTTGATATTGACGGAACCCTGATCGATGCGGTCCATGGCATGCCGCGCATGAGCCGGGCTTCACGCGAAGCAATCCGTGCACTGCAGCAGGCCGGGCATTATACCTTTATTGCTTCCGGACGTCCTTATGCGTATCTGGACCCGGAGCTTCTGGCGTTTGGGTTCGATGGCTATGTGCTCATGAATGGTGCTGTGGTCATGCTTGGCGACAAGGTCATCTACGAGAAGCCTCTGCCGCAGGAAACGGTGCAGCAGGTATGTGATATCTGTGAGCAGAATGACATCGAGTACATTCTGCAAGGGAAGCGTCATGTATATCTGAAGCCGGAATATCAGCTTTTGGAGCGGTTCTATACGAGCCTTGATATCGGGCTGGAGCTTTTTGTCGATACGTTTGACCGCCGGACGACCAGAGCCTATAAGATGGAGTTCCTCACGGGGAATCCTGCGGCGCCGGCGGTTTACCGCAGACTGCTGCAGCTGCCGGGGCTTACGGGCATTCAGGACCCGTTCCATGCGATGAATCTGGAGCTTTATGCTGCCTCGGAAACGAAGGGGACGGGCATCCTGCATGCTTTGGAGTATCTTCATGTTCCGGCAGAGCAGAGCTATGCGTTCGGTGATGGGGAGAACGACAAGGAAATGATGGATACTGTGGGCATGAGCCTCGTCATGGGCAATGCGCATCCGGCACTGCGCGAACGGGCAGATCATCTGGTTCCGTCCGTGCGGGCAGATGGTGTGGCAGAGGGCATTGCACGCTATATCCTTTGAGGGTCTTTCGTTGACTTTTGACGGAGAAAATTTTATACTTAAGGAAACACTGATGAATAGGCGGTTCAGATTGCCGCAGATGATTTGTATCCCTCTAGGAGACAAACCACAGTCATAGCGGTGCTATGTCGAGGATTTGTCGACAACGAGGGGACAAATCAGATGCAGCAAGCTGGGCTGCCGGATTCATCAGCGTTTCCTTAAGGGATGCGGATGATTCCGTGTTTTTACGAATCATGGTGATAAAATGAGGTGTGTGTATGGCTGGATTGAAACAGATCATGATCCATGTGCCGGAAAAGATGCTGGCAGATATCGATGCCTTTGCGGCAAACGACAACCGGAGCCGCGATGAGTTCTTTTGTGCTGCGCTGGATGTCTATATCGAGGGTTGCAAGCATCGGGCAATGCTGGAAGGTATGAAACGCGGCTACGAAGAGATGGCGGCAATCAATCTCTCGCTGGCTGAGGAAGGGCTCCGGTCTGAGTTCACGGGGCAGAATCTGCAGTAGGCATGGTACGGCGCGGTGAGGTATACTATGCGAATCTCAGTCCGGTCATTGGCTCGGAGCAGGGCGGCCGCCGTCCTGTGCTCATCATTCAGAACGATGTGGGCAACCGTTACAGCCCAACGGTCATCGTAGCGGCAATCACGGCCCAGATCAGCAAGGGCCGGCTTCCTACGCATGTGGAGCTTTCGGCGGAGGAATGTCATCTGGAGCGCGATTCCGTCGTGCTTCTGGAGCAGCTGCGTACCATTGATAAGCGCCGCCTGAGGGAACGGGTGACGAGCCTGCAGGATAAATATATGCTGCAGGTAGATGAAGCGTTAAGTATCAGTATTGGTCTCGTGAAGGTGTGACAGGATGCAGCAGGTCGGGCATCCTGTTTTTCTGCCTGTGGGGCTGAAGGAGGAAATCATATTGAAAAAATTACTTTGTATGGTGAGTGTATTGGTTTTGCTCACCGCGATGCTTACGGGCTGCGGCAGCTCTGCCCGATCTGCAGGGCCGGCATCTTCAGGAAGCAATGCAGCTGCGGGAGCAGGGAAAGATCTGACGGTGAAGATGCTGGATGTTGGTCAGGGAGATGCAATCCTTATACGCACTGCAGAGCAGACAATCCTCATCGATACGGGAGATACTGATGAGCATGAAAAATTTGCGGCAGCCTTGAAAAAGGAAGGCGTGAAGACCGTAGACAAGCTGATCATCACGCACCCGCATGCAGACCATCTGGGCGGAGCTTCTGTAGTGTTCAAGGAATGCGAGGTCAGGGCCGTTTATGATAATGGACAGACGACAAATTCAAAACTTTATCGTGAGTATTTGAAGACTATCAAGGCGAAGGGCATTGCTTATCAGGCTTTGCGTGATGGTGATACGCTCGATTTTGGCAGCGGTGTATCGTTTAAGGTGCTGAGCCCTACCGAGGAAATGGTCAAAGAGGGCGGCAAAAACAAGGATGGGAAAATCAATCTGAATTTGAATTCCATTGTTGGCCGTCTTACCTATGGCGATTTCTCCATGCTGTTCACGGGGGATGCTGAGCAGGAAACAGAGGCTGGCATCTTGCAGCGTCATAAAGCAGAGGAAATCAAGAGCCTCGTACTGAAGTCGCCGCATCATGGCAGCAAGACTTCATCGAGTCCGGCATATCTCAAGGCAGCTGCACCGGAGGCAGCCTTGATTTCTCTCGGTGCGGGCAATGAATATCACCATCCGCATCAGGTCACGCTGGATAAGTATGCCAAGATGAATATGAAGGTATGGCGTACCGATCAGAGCGGCACGATCACCGTGACCAGCAATGGTCAGGGCTACGAAATCAAGGGGGAAAAGTAAATGGCCTCAGCAATCATCGATCGCTTTGAAGAGGATAAGGCAGTGCTGCTGATAGGCGATGAAGAAAAAAAGGTTGTCTTTCCGGCGGATGAACTGCCGGAAGGGCTGAATGAAGGAGATTATATCTGCATCGAGATTTCTTATGATGCGGAAAAAACAAAAGCTGCGCAGGCAGAGGCTGAGGCCCTGCTGAAAGATTTGCAGCAGGATTGATGGTTTTTGTGCTTTTGATAGGGGTTGTTTCTTTTGCAAAAAATGTTTTTTCGCATGACAGGCCTTTGCCTGCTTTGCCTTTTGCTGTTCACTACGGTTTCTTTTGCTGCCAGCCGTCAGGCTGTGCATGAATTGAATTATTTCCAGACGAGCCAGACGAAAGTCGATGGAAGGGATGCTCTGCATATTGAGATCGGCATGAATCATTCCGGTCTGGACTATACGGTAACAACGAATCCGCTGCGTGCAAAGCAGCTGGTCATTGATCTGCAGAATACGGAAATCGGCAGGCTCAATGAGAATATTACGCTGGATGGTCATCTGGGACGTTACATGACACTGCGTGAGCTGGAGAGCCGTCATATCCAGGTAGTGCTTGCACTGGCCGCGGATGTGCAGGAGCAGAACTACAAGGTCTATACGATGGAAGCGGAAAGGAAGACCGGCAAGCCGTACCGCCTGGCCATCGATATCATGACACCGCAGCCGGCGCAGGCTGTTTCGACTGGTGATGCCCGCGTACAAGGGGTCGCTGGCAAGAACATCGTGCTGGATCCGGGACATGGAGGAAGCGACTCGGGAGCAATCGGACCGGGCGGCGTACAGGAAAAGGATGTCACGCTTGCTGTTGCACAGAAGGTCAGAGCGATCCTGCAGAATTCCGGGGCACGCATTGCGATGACACGTGATACCGATGTCGATGTGTATGGTCCGAATGCTTCGGATCGTCAGGAACTTCAGGCACGCGTGAATGTCGGGGCGTATACGCCGGGCATGCAGGTATTTCTGAGTATTCACTGCAATTCTTTTTCCAGTCCGTCAGCGAATGGCTCCCAGACTTTTTATTATCCGAAAAGCGATCAGGATGCCCAGCTTGCCCAGGATATTCAGGACGAGCTTGTGGCAGCCGGAGGACTGCGGGACCGTGGCATCAGTGAGGCCAACTTTTATGTGGTGAAGCATTCGGATGTACCGGCTGCATTGGTTGAATTAGCGTTCATTTCGAACTATAATGAAGAGGGGCTCCTGAATTCTCCGGAATTCCAGGACAAGATTGCTCTGGCAATTGCCAAGGGCCTGGGTCGCTTTTTCCAGGATACGGGCATATAAGGCAGCGAGTTAAGGAAAGGCGGTTTGCAAGATGAACATAGTAAAATTCAGTATAATCGCAGCAGCACTTTTTGCCTTGCTGCTTACTGCGGGCTGTGATCCGCAGGCCAATGGAGGAAGCTCATCGGCGAGTCTGTCCTCTGCATCTTCAGCTTCGTCCTCTTCGACTGAAGCGCAGAAGGCGGAAGATGTCAAAAAGGATGAAGAGGGCAAGGAAATCAGCATCAAGGTGTACTATCCAAATGAGGATGGCACAAAGCTCATCGCTGTAGTCCGCAAGGTCAGGACCGATAAGACAACGGATAAGTATACGGCAGCCATGCATTCGCTGATGTCCGGCACGAAAGAAAAGGGCCAGGTCAGCATTATTCCAAAGGAAGCGAAGCTTCGTCATGTTACCGTGCAGAACGGCACGGCCAAGGTTGATTTCAGCAAAGAGTTTGCCAGGAAGTTCACGGGCGGTTCAACGGGAGAAGAGATGCTCGTGGGCTCGATTGTTGATACGCTTACGGAGTTCCCGGAAGTGAAGCAGGTACAGTTCCTCATTGAAGGGCAGCCCGTGGAGACCATTGCGGGGCATATGGATACGACTGCGCCAATCAGGCGCATGAAGGAGCTTATTGCAAAATAAGGATTGTAATCCTTCGGATGATTTGATACAATGAAACAAGTCAATTGAATATTTCCACTAGGGGAGCGAAAGCTGAGAGACGAGAGTCGACCCTTGGAACCTGTTAGGGTAATACCTGCGTAGGGAAGTGGCGTTTTGGATGGTTTCAAACCGCTCAGCTATGCTGGGCGGTTATTTTATTTAGGAGGTTTTTGTATGGCAACACAAATGCAGCAGGCAAGAGAAGGAAAAATCACAGAAGCGATGAAGATCGTCGCCGTGGATGAGAAAATCGATGCGGAGACGATACGTGAGCGTGTAGCAAAAGGAAGCATTGCCATCTGTGCAAATATCAACCATAAGGCACTGCGTCCCTGTGGTGTGGGAGAAGGCCTCTCGACCAAGGTCAATGCCAACATCGGGACATCGAGCAGCTTTCCGGATATTGAGCCGGAGCTTGCCAAGCTGGATGAGGCTGTAAAGTGCGGTGCGCATGCCGTCATGGATCTTTCGACTGGTGATCATATCGATGTTTCGCGTCAGCGCATCATCGAGCATTCTCCCATCATGGTCGGAACGGTGCCGCTCTATGAGGCGACCGTCCGTGCCATTAAGGAGCATGGTGCTGTCGTGGAAATGACGGACGATGATATCCTGCAGACCATTGAGAAGCAGGCGAAGGATGGAGCGGACTTCATGACCCTGCACTGCGGGGTTACGCTGGAGGCAATCAACCGCATGCGGGAACAGGGGCGTGTCATGGATGTTGTGAGCCGCGGCGGTTCCTTTATTACGGGCTGGATGCTGCACAATGAGCAGGAAAATCCGCTTTATACGCATTATGATGATATTTTGGATATCTGTGAGAAATACGATGTGACGATCAGTCTCGGTGACGGACTGCGCCCGGGCTGTCTGGCCGATGCTACGGACCGCGCCCAGCTCACCGAGCTGATCAACCTCGGTGGTCTCGTTGACCGGGCCTGGAAGCGCGGCGTGCAGGTCATGGTCGAAGGGCCTGGACATGTGCCTTATGATCAGATCGCAGCCAATATGAAGCTGGAAAAGAGCCTTTGCCGCAATGCACCGTTCTATGTCCTCGGTCCATTGGTGACCGATGTAGCACCAGGCTATGATCATATCACGGCAGCGATCGGCGGTACGCTCGCAGCGGCCAGCGGTGCAGATTTCCTTTGCTATGTGACGCCGGCAGAACATTTGGCCCTGCCGACGATCGAGGATGTACATACCGGAGTCATTGCTTCCCGCATTGCGGCACATGCGGCAGATATCGTGAAGGGTGTGCCGGGAGCAAAGGAATGGGACCGCCGTATGGCCGAGGCACGCAAGGTGCTTGACTGGAAGGCACAGCTGGAACTGGCCATCGATCCGGAAACCGCGAAAGCAAAGCGCGGGGCACGCAATGCAGCAGATGAAGAAGCCTGCTCGATGTGTGGGGATTATTGCGCAGTCAAGATCATTGGCAAGTATTTTGATAAACCAGCAGCACCTTGTAATGATTGATCAAGATGTGCAAATGCTCCTGAATAAAAATAATTTTTAGAAAACGGCAGACAAAAAAAGGAATTTATCAACTTATCGCGAAATAGTCAAGAGAAAGTAAATTGAACTCGTTAGGAGGTATTCTTATGAGTAAAATTAAAAAAATCCTGGTTCCGGTTGATGGATCTGTGAATGGCTGTAAAGCGGTGGACGAGGCGATTTTCTTTGCCCAGAAATGCAATGCAGATCTGGATTTTGTCTATGTGGCCAGCAATATCAATAAAGACATTCCAAGCCACATCGTTTTTGACCGTATCTGGGAAAAGATCCCACAGGAAATCAAGGCAGCCAAACATGTGGAAACGGGGAATATCCCAAAGGCTATCCTCAAGGTCGCTGATGCGGAAAAGAGCGACCTGATCATCATGGGCAGCCGCGGACTCGGGCTTTTCAAGGGAGCGCTCATTGGCAGCGTGAGCCAGAAGGTGGTAGAGGAATCCCAGATTCCGGTCATGGTCATTAAATAAGCGTGAGAAAAATCAGGCACTGCATTTGCAGTGCCTGATTTTTTGGAAGGGCTGCTCTGTTCAGGCAAAGAACGCGTCGATGCCTTCTTTTTGGAATTCCTGCTGGAAGGGAATCAGCTCCTCCTTGTGCAGGGCGGGAACGTTGTCGTAGGCATAGGTTTTGCCGAGCAGGGTATATTTGTTTTGTCCGAACTGGTGGAAGGGCAGCAGCTGGACACAGCTGGCCCGGACTTCCTTAAGACGTCTGATGAAGCCTGCAGCATCGCATAATGTATCGTTATAGCCCGGGATGACCGGAATGCGCGGCATCACTTCTTTGCCCAGAGCGATAGCGGCTTTCAGGTTGGACAGGGGCAATTCGTTGGAAACGCCGGTGCCTGCCTCGTGTTTTTTGGCCTGCCAATGCTTGAGATCAAAGAAAATAAGGTCGACCTGTTTAATGACCCGCAGAAAAACGTCTTTTGCGGCATAGCCGGAGGTTTCGATGGCCGTATGGATGCCTTCAGCTTTGAGCGCTGTCAGCAAGGCAATCGCGAAATCCGGTGAGCTCAGTACCTCTCCGCCGGAAAGTGTGACGCCGCCATGGCTTTCTTCGTAAAAATCCCGATCCTGCAGGCAGATGCGCAGGACCTCTGCGATGGATCTTTCCTCGCCTTCAGCGCTGCGCGCCCTGGTTGGACATTCTTCGACACATTTACGGCAGCCGGTACATTTTGTCTGGTCTGTATTGATCCGGCTGCCCAGCAGGGAAACAGCCTGTGCGGGACAGCTCGTGATGCAATGCAGGCAATGGGTGCACTGCTTGCTGTCCCAGAGAATCTGTACCTGAGGAAACTGGCTTTCCGGATTAGCGCACCAGCGGCAGCGGAGCGGACAGCCCTTGAAGAAAACCGTCGTGCGGATGCCCGGCCCGTCATTGATGCTGAATTTTTGGATGTTGAAAATAATGCTGGTAAGGTCAGGATATTCCGTCATGATTATCCCCCTATTTTTTTCTTTTGATTTTACCATGCAGACATGTGATTTGCAAGAAAAATATTTACGAATGAAATAATGGGATTATTTGCTTTCTGGCTTTGGGCAGCGGCAGCGTTCGCGGCGCTGCCGGAATACTTCCAGCCGGTCCTTGTAGATGTCCTCGATGACGATCTTGCAGATAACGATGACCGGCACAGCCAGGAACATGCCTGCGGCGTTCAAAAGCTCGCCGCCGAAAATGATGCCGAGGATGATGGCAATCGGGTGCAGATTCAGGGATTTGCCGATGAGTGTCGGATAGACGAAGTTATGATTGATCTGCGTGAGGACAACGTAGAAGGCCAGCGTCTGCAAGGTGAGCCCGGGTGCCTGTGTTGCGGTTAGGATCGTTCCAAAGGCGGAGGCGACGGTCGGTCCGAGCACCGGGATGAATTCGCTGATACCGGAAACGAAGGCGAAAACGGAGGCATAGGGCAGGCCGCGCAGCGTGAAATAGGAGAATACTACGGTGGCCGTGATGGCACAGAGTACCAGCTGGCTGGAAATATAGATGCGCAGGGCATGCAGGATGCGGTTGAAGAGATTCAGCACGCGTGCATAATCTTTATGCGGGAAGAGACTTGCAAGAAAGACCTTGATCTCCTCACCGTCCTTCAGCAGATAGAAGGTGACAAAAAGAATGATGACGAAATCAATGAACTTGCCAAAGATAGAAAGGATCATGCTCAGAGAAGATTTCAGGGCATCGACGCTCACATTGGTCATTTCCTTCATGAGGCTGTCGACCTCATTGGCAAGAAAATCGGAATCTGGCAGGAATGGAATGTTCTGCAGGCTCAGGGAGAGCTGCGGCAGGTCCGTGACGAAGCGAGTGAAGGTCGGAATGAAGGTACGGGAAATAATGCCGAGCATGGTGATGAGCAAGGCGACGAACGCGATGAGCACGATCCCTGCTGACACTGCACGCGGCAGCTTCTTGCGGCAAAGGAACTCCACGGGTGGTGCCAGCAGCAGCTGAAGCAGCAGGGAGATGAAGATAATGAAGGCCAGTGATGGGAAAAACCAAAAGGCCGATAAAAGCAGGGTAAGAGTTACAGCTAATAAAATAGAAGTACGATAACTGCGCCATTGCATGAAAAAATCCTCCTAAAAGTAAATGCTGAGTACATTATAACGCCATTGTTCAAGATTTCGCAACGGGGCAGGAGATATTCGAAGACTGTTCGTTTGTACTGGACAGCAAATCCCCCCATAGAGTGGATTTTTCATTCTATGGGGGGATTTGCTGAGGCTTATGCACGGAAAATCACAAGAGCCCGTGCATTTTGCCAAGTGAGTTTATTTTTTCTACGGAAAGTTTAGTGTATTTTTTGATGGTTTGTACATCAAGCTTATCACGAAGCATTTCAAGTGCAGTATGCTCGATACCTTGCTCGATACCTTGCTCGATACCTTGCTCGATGCCTTGCTCGATACCTTGCTGGCGTCCTTTTTCAATGCCTCTTTGTTCAATCCCTTCGCTAAGATTGCACATAATATCAACCTCCTGTTCCAGGTCAGTAGTCATTTCTATGCCAAAATATTCTTTGAGTAACTGTTTTTTGTGCTGAGCATTGCCTGGATGTAATAATACCGTGGAAAGCATCTGCAGGATCTTATTTGCCCGCCTGGATGCTTTTTTGCCAAGTCCCAACATGACAATATGAATCAGATCATAATTTTCCGGCGGTTCCTTGGCAAGACCGGCAATATGATATTCTTTTAAGGAATAATGGTTAATAGTGTTTTGGCGGTTTTTTGGAACATTGGTACAAATCCAGATGGAATAGACCTTCTTAATATCCTGATAGCTGCTGTTTTGGAACTCTGTGCCATATTGAGAGGAAATCAGGCGGGCACCGTAATAAACGGCACGTTTCATAAGGGGATATCCTGGATTGTAGTCGTTCTGCGCTTCGATATTCAGAATCAGCCGGATGCGGTCATGTGTATCCGGAGCAATGGCAAAGAAACGAATATCGTAAAAAATGGTTCCTTCGGTGAGTGTGGCATCTTCTGTATTCAACCCACGAATCGAAGGAGCAGTGTCGTCCGGATGGACGCCGATGCTGCTGATTACCGGCTCACCCTCAATATACTTTTGCTGGATATCAAGGAGAGAGGAATGTGCAAATTCCCTGACGCAGGATTTTAAAATCCTGGAAAGAACGGGCTTGCTGGCTAAAAACCTTTTGGAAGCAGCATCATAAGCCGGTTTGAGATCGGTCTGCTCAATGAGATGAGCGATATAATTATCTTGTGTCATAAAGGCCTCCTTGCTAATTATAACCTACTATAATTTTACTGCTTTTTTTAGGACAGGGCAAGAAAGAAAATCAGACAGTAAATCCCCCCATATGAGTGAGAAATGATTCTCCTGATATGGGGGGATTTGCTAAGGTTTATGCACGGAAAAAATCACAAGAGCCCATGCGGTTATTTGATTTTGTTGAGCTGTGCTGCGAGTTCGCTGCTGGA
>CAZTAP010000096.1:0-10221 GCA_964611665.1 uncultured Selenomonadaceae bacterium
TCTATGATGGATATATTGATGTATTTTGCCCTCTGCCGGAAAGCAGGGGGTTTTTATTTGGAGAAAAAGATGAGAAGCGGCTATACAACAGGGGCCTGTGCAGCCGCTGGCGTGAAGGCCGCTTTATTGTTTTTGCAGGGAGAATACTGTGAAAAGGTACATCTGCTGGCGTTGGATGGCACACCGCTGCTGATTCCTGTCCGGCGTGTGGAAAAGACCGGGCGGGGCGTGAAAGCAGAAATCGTGAAGGACTCTGGTGATGATCCGGATATTACGAATGGGGTGTCGGTTTTTACTGAGGTCTGCCTTTGCCCGAAGCCGGGCATTGTATTCAAGGCAGGAGCAGGAATCGGCACGGTGACGAAGGCCGGGCTTTCTGTACCGCCAGGCGAGCCGTCCATCAATCCGGGACCGAGGCAGCTGATTGCCAATGTGGTCACCGAGCTTCTTGGTGAAAAGGCGGGAATTGAGGTCACCATTTCGATTCCTGCCGGGACAGAGCTTGCGAAGCGCACACTGAATCCTATTCTCGGGGTTGTCGGCGGCATTTCTGTGATTGGGACGACCGGTGTCGTGCGGCCGATGTCGGAGGAAGGTTTCAAGAATTCTTTGGTGCCGCAGATTGATGTGGCAAAAGCGGCAGGCTATACCTCGCTGGTCTTTGTACCCGGGAAAATCGGTGAAACAGCGGCGATTGCCAGCGGTCTTCCACGGCAGGCGATTGTGCAGACGAGCAATTTCATCGGTTTTATGCTGGAAGCAGCAGCAAAGCGGAAGATTGAGCGCATTCTGCTTTTTGGTCATATTGGCAAGCTTGTCAAGGTTGCGGCAGGTGTATTCTATACGCATAACCGCATCGGAGATGCGCGCCTGGAGACGATGGCAGCCTATGCAGCAGCAGAGGGCCTGCCTGCTGCAGGGGTATGCCGTATCCTGACGGCCACGACAACAGAGGATGCCCTGCCGGTTCTGGATGCGCATGGACTGCAGCGCGTCTACGCGATTCTGGCGGCCCGTGCGAGTGCGCGTGCGCAGCGGTATATTTTTGATGAGCTGCAGGTCGGTACGGTCATGTCGACTTTGCAGGGCAGGCTGCTGGGGATGGATGATAAAGCGAAAGAGATTGGCAGGGATTTGAAATGGAACATAAAATTATCGTAGCCGGAATCGGGCCGGGCAATCCGGATTATATCGTGCCGGCAGCCCGGCGGGCCATTGAAGAGGCTGCTGTGTTGGTGGGCGGAAGCCGTGCACTGGCTGATTTTGCCCGGGATGGTCAGGCGACGATGACTGTCCGGCGCGATATTCCTGCTGTGCTTGCTTTTGTACGGGACAGGCTGAAAACGACGGATATCGTGGTCATGGTCTCGGGAGATCCTGGGTATTTTTCCTTGCTGGATGCGCTGCGGAGGGATTTTCCGCTGGAATGTCTGCAGGTCATCCCAGGCATCAGTTCTGTACAGCTGGCGTTTTCCCGACTGGCTCTGCCCTGGCATGGTGCACGCCTGCTGAGCATGCATGGGCGTATGCCTGAAAAAACAGAGCTTGCCTATGCACCGGGGGCCATGCTGGGCATCCTCACGGATGCAGTACATAACTCCCGCACGATTGCTCAGCTGCTTTTACAGCTGGGATGGCCGGCAGATACAGAGCTTTTTATTTGCGCGCGCCTTTCCTATGCAGATGAAAAGATTATTCGTACAACGCTGCAAGGGGCTGGGCAGGAGGCAGAAATCGGACATTGTATTTTGGTGGTGAAAGCATGAAACATTTTTTAGGTATTTCGGATGATGAATTCATTCGCGGCAGGGTACCGATGACAAAGCAGGAAATCCGGATTCTCACCCTGGCCAAGGCGAGAATCGGTGCCGGAGATGTTGTTTATGATATTGGCGCAGGGACGGGGTCTTTGTCGATTGAAGCGGCGCTTCAGGCAGAGAATGGACATGTCTATGCGATTGAGCGCAAGTCAGAGGGCATTGCCCTGATTCAGCAAAACGCGGAAAAGTTTGGTGTGGAAAATCTCACGGTTGTGCAGCAGGAAGCTCCGGAAGGCATGGAGGCACTTCCTGCATGCAATGTTGTTCTGATTGGCGGCAGCGGCAGCCATCTGGAGGAAATCCTGGCAGCTGTGGATCGCAAGCTTGTACAGGGAGGACGCATCCTGCTGAATTGTATCACGGTGCAGACGCTGGCCTCCTGCATTGCTTATATGCGGCGCAATGAGCGGTATTCTTATGAGGCCATACAGGTGCAGGTGAACCGGCTGCGGCAGGTCGGTCCGTATGATATGGCTGAGGCCATCAATCCAATCTATATTGTTGTTTGTGAAAAAGGATAAGGGGGAAGAGACATGCAGGTATTTATTGTTGGTGCAGGTCCGGGAGACCCGGAACTTATTACCATGAAGGGGCATCGGCTCCTTTCTGAGGCGGATGTAGTGATCTATGCAGGCTCACTGGTCAATCCGACGCTGCTGGACTATACAAAAAAGGGTGCAGAAATCCATAATTCTGCTTCGATGACGCTTCCGGAGGTCATTGAAACAATAGATGCTGCGGTCAGGCAGGGGAAAATGGTGGTTCGTCTGCATACGGGCGATCCAAGTATCTATGGAGCAATTCAGGAGCAGATGGATGAACTGAAGAAACGCGGCATTGAGTTTGAGGTCGTGCCGGGCGTAAGCTCTTTCCTGGCGACTGCTGCAGCACTTAAGCAGGAGTATACTCTTCCGGGGATTTCCCAGACGGTCATCATCACGCGCAATGAAGGCCGTACGCCGGTACCAGAGCGTGAAAAGCTGCGGGCTCTGGCTGCGCACCAGTCAACGATGTGTATCTTCCTGAGCATTACGATGCTGGATCAGGTCGTTGCTGAGCTTATTGCCGGAGGCTATGAATCATCTACGCCGATTGCCATTGTGCAGCGCGCTTCCTGGCCGGAGCAGAAGATCGTTCGGGCCACTTTGGAGACAATCGTCGAGGCAATCCGGGATAAGGACATTGACCGGACGGCAATGATTGTCGTAAGCCGCTGCCTTGGTGCGGACTATGAGCTTTCCCGCCTTTATGCGCCGGAGTTCACACATATGTACCGGAAGGCATCCAAATGAGATGTGCTGTCTTTACTGCTACGCCGCATGGAACCATACTTGCGCGGCGCATCCGGGCGGCAATGGATGATTCGGTTGAGGTTTTCAGCAAGGATGGGCAGTCTGTTGCCGGAGAGCATCGTTATGGCCGGTTGAAGGAGGCTGTGGCAGAGGCTTTTTCACGCTATGATGCGTTGATTTTCGTAATGGCAGCAGGAATTGCTGTGCGCATGCTTGCACCGCATCTGGTGAGCAAGCTTGAAGATCCGGCCGTTGTAGTGCTTGATGAGCAGGGGCATCATGTCATCAGCCTGCTCTCTGGTCATATTGGCGGAGCCAATGCACTGACTGCTGAGCTGGCTGCGGCTTTGGGAGCGGAGCCGGTGATTACGACGGCAACGGATGTGAATGGAAAGCTTGCGGCTGATGTTGTGGCGGGTCAGCTTGGCCTGAAGCCCTGGCCGAAGGATCAGATCAAGGTTTTGAATGCGGGGATTCTGCAGGGGGAACAGCCCGGTTATGGTCTGGATCAGGAGCTTGAACGCCGGGACGATTATCGTGCGGCTCTTGCAAAGCTTGGCATTGAAGCGGTCTGCATGACGGCTGCAGAAGCAGCGGCAATGACAGGGCTATGTGCATTTATTACAAAGAAAACAATCCTGCCTGTCCGGCACGGACTGCTTTACCTGCAGCCACGCAGGCTCATTGCAGGTATGGGCTGCCGCAGGGGGACAACGAAAACGGAACTCTGGGCGGCACTGCGTGAAGCTTGTGCAAGGATTGGCCGGGAGCCTTTGGATGTAGAGCTTTTGGCGAGTACTGAGGTCAAGCAGACCGAGACAGGTCTGCTTTTGCTGGCTGATTCGCTGGGCCGGGAAATCCGTTTTTTTTCCAATGTACAGCTGCAGTCGGCGATTGAACGGTACGGGCTGCAATGTTCGCCTTTTGTTGAGAAAACGATTGGTGTGGGGAATGTGGCAGAGGCAGCAGCGCTTTGCTGTGTGAAGTCCGGGCGTATAGCGCTTGGCAAAACAAAATTTTCGAAAGTGACGGTGGCATTGATATGGGAAAAATAACAGTAATCGGAATCGGACCGGGCAGCCTGGAGGATATGACACCGAGGGCACTGAAGGCCATTCAGCAGGCACAGGTGGTTGCTGGCTACAATACGTACATTCGGTTGATTGAGGAACTTTTATCGGAAAAAGAGGTCATCGGCACGGCAATGATGCAGGAAATCGACCGCTGCCGTATGGCTGTGGATGCAGCTGCTGCCGGGAAAGATACCGTTGTTGTGTCAAGCGGGGATTCTGGTGTCTATGGAATGGCCGGACTTGTACTGGAACTTGTCCTGCAGCGTCCGGAAACAGAACGTCCGGAGTTTGGCGGCATTGTTGCGGGGATTTCTGCAGTGAACGCTGCGGCAGCGATTCTTGGTGCGCCGCTTATGCATGATTTTGCGGTAATCAGTCTCAGCGATCTGCTCACGCCGTGGGAGCTGATTAAAAAACGTGCAGAGGCAGCAGCACAGGGAGACTTTGTCGTGGCACTTTACAATCCAAAGAGTAAAAAGCGTGTGCAGAATATCGAGGAAATCCGTGAAATCATGCTCAATTACAAGTCACCGGATACGCCGGTCGGTATCGTGAACAATGCTTCGCGTGACCAACAGGCGAAGATAATCTCAACGCTGCAGGATTTTACGAAAGAAGAAATCAACATGTTTTCGCTGGTCATTATTGGCAACAGCAGGACCTATGTGAAGGAAGGGTATATGATTACTCCACGAGGCTATGAGGTATGATCTTTGTTACTGCCGGAACGCAGGATGGAAGAGAACTGGCCGGTTTCCTGCTGGGCAGTGGTTATGAGGTCACGGCATCTGTAGTCAGCCAGTATGGCGGTGAGCTGCTGGAGGAGTATCAAAATCGCGGATTAGTGGTCAACAAGAAGCCATTGGATGAAAATGCGCTGGAACAATATATCCAGCAGCATGCCATTGATCTTTTTGTGGATGCAAGCCATCCCTATGCAGTGAATGTCTCTGCGAATGCGATGACGGCCTGCCATGCGCAGGGAATACCATATATACGCTATGAACGCAGGGAGTCTGCCGTCACCTATAAGAAAGCCTATCTTGTTCAGACTTATGAGGAGGCAGCTCAAAAGGCAGCTGAATTGGGAAAAAATGTTTTTCTGACGACAGGCAGCCGTAACCTTGAAGTATTTGCTCAATCTTCTGCTTTGCAGGATTGTGTACTTACGGCGCGTGTACTGCCGGAGCCGGATGTCGTTGCCGGCTGCATCGGGCTGGGCTTTCTGCCGGGTCAGATCATTGCAATGCAAGGACCATTTTCCAAGGAATTGAATATGGAGCTTTATAAAAAATACAAGGCAGAGGTTATCATTACGAAAAACAGCGGGCAGGTCGGCGGCACAGATACGAAGTTTGCGGCAGCAAAGGAGCTTGATCTGCCCGTGGTACTTATCAACCGTCCGAAGATACCGTATGATCATCTGGCACAGAGTTTTGCTGAAGTTCTGGCTTTCACGAAAAAGATATATGGAAACGTTGATTGATTTATTTGCGAGTGTTTTCATAGGAAATGAGGGAAATTATGGAATTTATAAAAAAACCAATGGAGATAGAAAATCGCAGTATGGAAATCATTGCGCCTCATTTGGAGGGAATGGGGCTGGATGATGCGCAGACAAAAGTTTATTCGCGTATCATTCATGCAGCCGGGGATGTGGAGTATGCTCCAATCATCCGGATCCATCCGCATGCAATTCAGGCGGCTCAGCGTGCAATTCAGGCTGGCTGCAACATCTATACGGATGTGGAAATGGTCCGCACAGGAATCAACAAGAAAAAACTGAAAAGTTTCGGCGGTGAGGTAAAATGTCTCATCGCAGATGAGGCCGTTGCGGCCAGAGCAAAGGAGCAGGGCATTACACGTTCCATGGCAGCAATGCGTACGTTCGGCAAAGAGCTTGATGGGGCGGTTGTTGCAATCGGCAATGCACCGACGGCTTTGTTTGAAGTACTGCGCATGGCAGAAGAGGAGAATATCTGTCCGGCAGCTATTGTCGGTATACCGGTTGGCTTTGTCGGTGCGGCAGATTCCAAGAAGCTTTTGGCGGAGAATTCCAAAATTCCGTATATTACGGTTGAGGGCACTAAGGGCGGAAGCCCGATTGCGGCGGCAGCGGTCAATGCCATGATGTATCTTCTGGATAACAGGCGGTGAGCAGCATGGAACGTAAAATTCCACGTGTGGTCATCGCAGCGACCCAGAGCGGGTCCGGCAAGACAACCATCGTTACGGGAATTCTGGCGGCTTTGCGTGCAAGGGGCCTTCGGGTACAGTCCTATAAAATTGGCCCGGATTATATCGATCCGGGTTATCATGAACTGGCAAGCGGCTGTCCCGGACATAACCTTGATACCTGGCTTGTGCCGCCGGCAAGGCTCAGGGAGATTTTTGCCCGTACTTCAGAGCAGGCGGATATTGTTATCATTGAAGGTGTCATGGGGCTTTATGATGGCGGCCGCAAGGGGGTGAGTTCAACAGCAGAGATTGCAAAGCTGCTGGATGCTCCTGTACTGCTTGTCATCGATGCGAAATCCATGGGGGCTTCAGCAGCTGCAATCGCGCTGGGGTTCCAGCAATATGATCCATCGGTCAGGCTGGCCGGGGTCATCCTGAACCGTCTTGGCTCACCAACGCATGAGACGATGATTGCGGATGCGCTGGCAAAGCTTCAGATTCCCCTTTATGGTGCATTGCGGCGGGATGAGATGCTCAGGATGCCGGAACGTCATCTGGGCCTGCTGCCGGTTACCGAGAACAAGGAAGCTGAGGTTGTTGCCAAAATCGGCGCAGCGGTGGCTGAGCAAGTGGATATTGCCAAAATCCTGGAGCTTGCGGATCAGGCGGAGGCGTTTGTGCTTTCACCTGCTTCTGCTTTGCAGCCAGAGGCAGAGAAAAAAGTCCGTATCGCTGTTGCCAAAGATGAGGCATTTTCCTTTTACTATCCGGAAAGCCTGCAGCTGCTGGCCGAGCATGGTGCAGAGCTGGTCTTTTTCAGCCCGCTGCAGGACAAGGAACTTCCGGCGGCAGATGGACTGCTGCTGGGCGGAGGCTTTCCGGAAATGTTTGCCGGGCAGCTTTATGCGAATGAGAGCATGCGTGCTTCCTTGCGAAAACAGGCTGCAGCAGGTATGCCGGTTTATGCAGAATGCGGCGGTTTTATGTATTTGATGGAAAAACTCGTTGACTTTTCTGGCAAAGTTTATCCAATGACCGGGGTAATCCCCGGTACGGCGCAGATGAACAAAAAGCTGCAGATGGTCGGCTATGTGGAGGCGGAACTGCAGCAGGATACGGTGCTTGGTCCGAGGGGAATGCGTCTGCATGGTCATGAGTTTCATTTTTCCTCAGAACAGGCAGAGCAGGCGGACTATCCGCGTGCTTTTCAGTTTACACGGATGCGCAATCAGGCAAAGTATCCTGCGGGTTATGCAAAAAATAATATTTTGGGCTCGTATCTGCATCTCCACTTTGCAGGCTGCCCGGAGGCTGCTGTGCATTTTATCGAACAATGTGCAGCCTTTCGAAATTTGCAGGAGGCTTGAGCATGGGAAAAATTGTTTTGGTTACAGGCGGCGCGCGCAGCGGCAAGAGCCGTTTTGCAGAAAAATATGCTGCTCGTTATGGCACGCATATTGCTTATATTGCAACAGCGGAAATCTATGACAAGGAAATGGAGTTTCGTGTTGCGTTACATAGAAAACGTCGTCCGTCTGACTGGCAGACCTGGGAGGCACCTTTTGATGCCCACAAAGCGCTGGCTGAAGCAGGTCAGGAGCACGACATGGTATTGTTTGACTGCATGACGCTGTATATCAGCAATTTGCTATGTTCACTGGAATCTTTTGAGGATTCTGCTGCGAATTATCAGCTCATGAGGGAGAAGATTTGTTTGCTGCTTGAGCAGGCAAAGAAGAATTCCGGTACGACGATTTTTGTGACGAATGAGGTTGGCGCCGGCATTGTGCCGGAAAGTCATCTGTCACGTGAGTATCGTGACCTTGCCGGTATTGCAAATCAGCTGGCAGCACGAGCGGCTGATGATGTCTATCTCGTAGCCTGCGGGCTGCCAGTGAATATCAAGAAATTGGCAGAGAACTGGGAGGAATGAAGCAATGGCAAATTATATTATGATGCAGGGGACGAGCTCTCATGTAGGGAAAAGTATTCTGACGACAGCGCTTTGCCGGATTTTTCATCAGGAGGGGAAGAAGGTTGTGCCGTTCAAAGCACAGAATATGGCCTTGAACTCCTATGTCACACGGGATGGAGACGAAATGGGACGTGCACAGGTGGCGCAGGCTGAGGCTGCTGGTCTCGAACCCATGGTCGATATGAATCCCGTGCTTTTGAAGCCAACGGGGAATTCCTGTTCACAGGTCGTTCTCATGGGAAAGCCAATTGGCAATATGTCAGCGAAGGAATATCATCAGGGCTATTCGTTAAAGGCTTTTTCTGCTGTAAAGGAAGCTTTGGGGCGGCTGGATCAGTCGTATGATACCATTGTCATCGAGGGGGCCGGCAGTCCGGCGGAAGTCAATCTCAAGGCGAATGATATTGTCAATATGCGTGTAGCTAAATATCTGCATGCGCCGGTACTGCTCATTGCGGATATTGATCGTGGCGGGGCGCTGGCTTCTCTGGTCGGGACGCTGGAACTGCTTGATGAAGAGGAGCGTGCATTGGTCAAAGGTCTTGTGATCAATAAATTCCGTGGAGATGAAACGCTGCTGACCCCGGCAGTTGATTTCTTGGAGAAGAAAACGGGCAAGCCTGTACTGGGCATCATTCCGCATATCGATCATATGGGCATTGATGACGAAGATTCAGTATCTTTGGAGGAAAAGCAGGAGGTGCCTGCGGATGGTGATTTGAGGATTGCTGTGATACGCACGCCGAAGATTTCCAATTTTACGGATTTTGACTGCCTGGCCGGTGAAACGGATGTATCGCTTTATTATGTACAGGATGCGGCTTCACTGGGGATGCCGGATCTCATCATGCTGCCAGGCAGCAAGAATACAACCGAGGATATGCTGTATCTGGAAAGCTCTGGCCTGGCAGATAAGATCAAGGCAGCAGCTGCTGCTGGAACGCCTGTGATCGGCATTTGCGGCGGTTACCAGATGCTTGGCGAGGAGATTCGCGACCCGGAGCATACGGAATCGGAACACGATGGTGTAAAGGGACTCGGGCTTCTTGGACTGCGGACTACATTTGCGGCGCAGAAGCTTACTTCACAAGTTCGGGCACGCTGTGAAGCGTTGGGATTCATGGGCCAGACGATTACGGCTGAGGGATTGAGGGGCTATGAAATCCATATGGGTCAGACGGATTTTACCCGCGCGGAAGATATGCATCCGCTTTGCATCACGGAGCGCGCGAATCAGGCCTGCAGCAAGACGGAAGGAACCATGGGCGCTGATGGGCGGGTATTTGGCACGTATATCCATGGGATTTTCGATCATGATGAGTTTCGCCGCAGCCTGCTGAATGCGCTGCGGCTTGCCAAGGGACTGCCTGCCCTGAAGAATACGAGGAATGTCTATGCAGAAAAGCAGCGCAGCTATGATGCTCTGGCAGATACGGTACGGGCGCATCTTGATATGGAGAAGCTGCGGGAAATCATGGGTGAGGCAGCAGAATGATAGCAGCAGGCATAGCTTTTATTCTCGACTGTATTCTGGGAGATCCGCGCACGAACTGGCATCCTGTCGTTCTCATCGGCAGGCTCATTGGCTGGCTGGAGCATGTTTTCTATCGTCCGAAAGAATCAGATGCCAGGAAGTTTTTTATGGGGCTGCTGGTAGTCATTCTGGTATTGCTTATTTCCTATGATGTGGCACTCGGCATTATGGAGGCGGCATATTCCTTTCAGCAGCCTTATCTTGTTTATGGTGTCGAGGCATTTTTTTTGAGCTTTATGATTTCACCACGCAGTCTGGCGGAAGCCGGACGAGAACTGCGCAGCTATCTGCTGGAAGGGAATATGGCCGAAGCGAGGCGCAAGGTAGGCTGGATCGTGGGACGCGATAC
>CAZTAP010000097.1:0-10038 GCA_964611665.1 uncultured Selenomonadaceae bacterium
CCGAATCCCGTCATCGCCCGGACTACTTCTGCTTTCAGGACACAGCTACCAGAAAGCGCAGCTGAAAAAGATATCCACAGCATATTTTTCATTGATGAAATTGAATCCCGTACTGCAAGAGCTGCCGGTAAAAGCAAATCCATTGCTTCTACCGGCAGCTTTTTATGATGTGATATTCTCTTCCAGATAAAGCACTTCACGGTCATGATCATAGCCGATGAGCTCTGCATATCTTGCCCAGCCGATCAGCAGTTCAAGCTGGCGGGCGGCTGCTTCGCTGCCACAGGTACGCGATAAGAGATTGATGAAAAAATCTCTCGGCATTTCATGATTGGCTTTTGCCCGCAGGATCTGCAGGATTTTGGGCAGCAGTGCAATATTGTCCAAAAGCTGCTGCCTGAAGATGACTTTACGTTCCAATACATTTGCCTGTGCAAATGTTCTGCCTGCCCCGGTAAGCTCAATATCTCCCTCCAGGACATGCGTGAACTGCAGCAATGCAGTTCCTTCCACCAGAGGAAAGAAATCCTCGATATCCATCATGAACCGGTCGGCAAGCTTATAAAGGTCGGTTGCTTCATCGAGATCCTCCAGAAGCTCCAAAAACCCCGTCATTGCTCCGGCGGTGACCAGCGGCAGCAAGGTTTCTTTTTTCCTGGGCAGCGCCTTTTCCGGAGCGCGCTTTCTGGTCATCAAGGAATAAATCCGGTCCACATAGGCCAGAAACTCCGGAGATTTACGGTCACGCCAGCGCGGCAGATCAATTGTCATATTCTCCAGGACCGCAGCAGGTCCCGTTGAAAGAATGACTGCACGATCTGCCATATAGACAGCTTCTTCAATCCCATGCGTGACCAGAATGATTGCCTTGGTCGGAATCTTTTTTTCCAGCCAGAGTTCCAGCAGATCACGCCGCAGGTTTTCTGCGGTCAGCACATCCAGCGCAGAAAACGCTTCATCCATCAGCAGAATATCCGGCTCAGAGACCAGAGCGCGCCCGATGCCCACTCTTTGCCGCATGCCGCCGGAAAGTTCCTTGGGATAGGCGTTTTCAAAACCATCCAGACCGACGATGTCCAGAACCTGCAGGGATTTTTCCACTTTTTCTGCATGGCTGAAGGACTTATTCTCCAGCCCCAGCAGGACATTTTCCAATACGGTCAGCCAGGGAAACAAAGCAAAGGACTGAAATACCATACCGGCACCCGGGTTGATTCCCCGGATTGGCTGTCCAAGATAAGAGACTGTTCCCGAAGAAGCAGGAATCAGGCCTGCAATGATGCGAAGCAAGGTGGATTTTCCCGAGCCGGACGGGCCAAGGATGGCCAGGAATTCTCCTGCCCTGACCTCCAGATCAATGCCCTCCAAGATAACCTTATGAATGTTTTTTTCTTCTTTTTCTCCCGGCAGGGAAAAACTTTTCTGAACGTTTTCCAGGGTAAGCAGTTTATTCATTTGCTGTCCCTCCTATCCAATATGATATTTTGCTGCTGACAGACGATACAGACGCTGCCAGACAAAGCGATTCATCGAAACAACGAACAGGCACATGACCATGATACCGACAACAATATCCGGCCAGTTCCCCGCTGCTGTGGCCTGGCTGATGTAGGCACCAAGTCCTGTCGCAGTGAGGTCGATATCACGCCAGCCTGCGAGTTCAGCTACGATGCTTGCATTCCACGCTCCGCCGCAGGCGGTAATCAGACCAGTCACCAGCTGCGGAAAAATCCCCGGCAAGATCACCGTACGCCATTTTTTCCAGCCGCTCAGCCGCAGCATATCGGAAGCTTCCAGCAAATCGTTAGGCAGGCTCATTGCTCCGGCAATCACATTGAAAAGAATATACCATTGTGTTCCCAAAAGCATGAGCAAAACGGCGCCATATTCAAAGTTTATCTGAAAATAGACAAACGATACCGTAAGAAACGGAAACAGCATATTTGCCGGAAAAGATGCGACAAATAAGACAACTGGCTGCAAGCGTGCAGCCAGCCTGGGGCTCAGTCCGATCTTCACGCCTGCCGGAATCGTCCACAGAGCACCCAGCAGCAATGCTGCCATGACACGGAGCCAGGTCAAAACGCCCAGCCAGACGACTTTCCCAATCGCATCGATTCCCATTGCATAAAGCATCAGGGCGGCATCCATTGCCGGATGCCAGAGGGCATCGGCCAGCAATAAGGCAAAGAGCAGCATCACCAGCTTTTCTCCCCAACAAACGCCTGTTTTTCTGTCATTTACTGGAGCAATGCTTCCCCAGCAGCGTGCCAGGAAGTCCAGCCCCATGTTCAGGCCTCTGCCCAATGGCTGCAGAATGCAGAAAAAGAACTGCCGAACCAGCGCCGAGGACTGCAGAAAGTCATAAACAAAAGACGCTGGCTGTATCTCTGAAGCAGAGGTTTCCAGCTTGAAGCGCTGTCCCCAGACAATAAGCGGCCGCCAAAACAACTGATCGACGAGAAGGATCATGATCAGCATCGTCAGCATGGCATAGAGCATAGCGGTCATATCCCCGGCATCTACCGCTGCGGCAAGATAGGAGCCTACACCGGGCAGATGGATATCCTTGCCCAGTACAGTAATTGCCTCACTCGCAGCGAGGAAGAACCAGCCGCCGCCAAAGGACATCATTCCGTTCCAGATCAGCCCCATCGCTGCGGCTGGCAGTTCCAGGCGCCGAAACCGCTGCCAGCAGTTCAGATGCAGCATTTGCGCGGCTTCCTGCAGTTCCTTGGGAAGCGTCGTAAGTGAATGATAAAAACTGAACGTCATGTTCCAGGCCTGACCCGTAAATATCGCAAAAATCGAAGCACATTCCACACCGAACAAGCTGCCGGGAAAAAGCGCCATAAAAGCAGCAATGGTTGCTGACAAAAAGCCAAGCACAGGCACCGACTGCAGAATGTCAAGAAACGGCACGAGAACTGCGCCTGCCCTGCGGCTTTTCGCTGCAGCATATCCATAGATCAGTGTAAACAGCATGGATGCACCGAATGCCAGAAACATACGGAAAAGCGAACGCCCGGCATAGTAAGGCAGCTGGGCCGGGTTCAGGTCGATGACAGGCTGCTGTTCAGCGGAAAAAGGCACGAGCATTCCGTGCCCAATCCGCAGGACAGCATAAAAAAGGACAAATACCAGGCAGAGCAGCAGGCTGTCCGTGAGCCAGCCCTTTTTGGAACGCATTTTGGTCATAAATACAGACATAAATTCCCCTCCTGTTGAATTGTTTTACAAGATATTTTCGCAAATTCCCAGGACTTCCTCCGTCATCCATATTTACCACCTCCCAAAATGTCAAAAATAAAACGTCCAGGCTGCCCGGACGTTCTATCGAAGTTCAGTGCAGAGCTGTTCTACCTCTGTATTCTAGAGGATTCCCTGCACAAGTACAATACATTTTACACAATCCTTATACAATCTTAACATGCGCTTTGCTCCAGCACTGCACTTTGTGCAAATTGGCTCTTATACAGCCGGGCATATGCGCCGTTTCTGGACAGAAGCTCTTCATGCGTGCCCTGCTCAAGAATATGCCCCTGCTCCATGACAATGATCTTATCCGCCTGGCGGATGGTCGATAAACGATGCGCAATCACAAAACTGGTACGCCCCTGCATCATGCGCTGGAAAGCTGCCTGTATATGCAGCTCCGTACGCGTATCGATACTGCTGGTCGCTTCATCAAGGATCAATAGCGGCGGTGCAGCAAGCATCACACGGGCAATCGTCAGCAGCTGCTTCTGTCCCTGCGAAAGACTGCCGCCAGACTCTCCAATCAGCGTATCGTAGCCCTGCGGCAAACGGCGGATGAAGCTGTGTGCATCCGCGGCCTTAGCAGCTGCGATGATTTGCGCTTCACTGGCTTCCGGCATGCCATAGGCGATATTTTCACGAATTGTACCTGTGAAAAGCCAGGTATCCTGCAGAACCATGCCAAAGCAGCGGCGCAGCTCTTCGCGTGACATCCTGCGAATGTCCCTGCCGTCAAGAGAAATGCTGCCCTGGTCCAATTCATAAAAGCGCATGAGCAGATTTACCATCGTTGTCTTGCCTGCTCCGGTCTGCCCGACAATCGCAATCGTCTGCCCTGGTTCCACCTCAAGATTGAAGTCCTCAATCAGTGGACGCTCCGACGTATAGGCAAAGCTCACATGTTCGAAGGAAATCTTCCCCAGGCAGGCCGGCATTTCTTCACTGCCTGCCGAATTTTCCTCCTCCGCCTCATCGAGCACATGGAAAATACGCTGTGCAGAGGCTGCCGCGCTTTGCAGCTGCGTAAATACTGCCGTGAGATCATTGAACGGCTTGCCAAACAAAGAGGCATAGATCAGAAAGCTTGCGATATCCCCGACCGTGATCTGCCCCAAAATGGTCAGCACACCGCCAATGACGCCAATGATGCCATAGGTGATATTATTTACAAGACGCGTCGTCGGATTCGTCAGGGAACCGAAGAACTGTGCTCTTATTCCTTTTTCATACAGCATCTGGTTCAGCTCCTGAAAAGACTGAAACGCCTTCTCTTCATGCGTGAACGCTTTGATGATGTTCTGTCCCGCAATGCTCTCCTCGGCATAGCCGTTCAGGAGCCCCAGACATTTGGCCTGCGCCCGGAACAGATTTTGTGTACGGCGTGTAATGAAACGTGCCATATAATAGGTTGCAACGGCGGAAAGCATGACGACTCCGGTCATCTTTCCGCTGATAAAGAGCATAAAGCCCAATGCCCCAAAGACCGTGACCACTCCGGTCAGAAGATTGGCCATGCCCTGTACCATGCCGTCAGAAATCGTATCCACATCATTGACGAAACGGCTTACAATATCGCCATGAGAATTCCCATCAAAGAATCTCAGAGGCAGCTTGTTGAGCTTGGCAAAGAGCTCATGGCGCAGACGATTGGCCGTCTGATAGGAAATCTCATTTGTGAAATACGTCAGTGTCCAGGAGAAAAAGCTATTCAGCACATAGACCCCGGCCAGGACCTCCAGGATTTCTTTCAGACTGGAAAAAGCAACGTTTCCCGGTCCGACCATGACATCTACGGCGCGGCCGATATACATCGGTCCCAAAAGACTCGCAATGACGCTGATCAGCGCAGATAACATGGATAAAGCAAAATAGCCGCGATACCGGTTTAAATATTGCAGGCAGCGCTGCCAGGCGGTGTTCTTCTTCATATCAAGCATACGCCTCCTCGCTGGAAAGCTGTGACAAACAGATTTCCCGATATGCCGCCGAGGTTTCCATCAGCTCTTCATGTGTACCGCATCCAGCAAGCTCTCCATCGTCAAAGACCAGGATTTTATCTGCCTGACGAATGGAGCTGACACGCTGCGATACCAGAATGACTGTCATTTCTGCACAATGCCGGCGCAAGGCCTGCCGGAGCGCTGCATCCGTAGCAAAATCCAGCGCACTGGCAGAATCATCAAGGATGAGGATTTCCGGCTGCGCGGCCAGGGCTCTTGCAATGGTCAGACGCTGCTTCTGCCCGCCAGAGAAATTCTGCCCGCCTCGTTCTACTCTGGTTTTGATTCCCGCAGGCAGCTTTTCTACGAATTCTGCAGCCTGTGCAATCTCCAGTGCCCGCTGTAATTCATTGACTGTCACGTCTTCCTTGCCCCAGCGTATATTTTCCTCAATCGTTCCCGTAAACAATACAGCTTTTTGCGGTACAATGCCGAATTTTTGCCGCAGCTCCTGCAAATCCCAGCTGCGCACATCACATCCATTCACGAAAATCCTCCCTTCTGCCGCATCATAAAATCGCGGCAATAAATTAACAAACGTCGATTTTCCTGAACCGGTGCTGCCAATGATTCCCACCGTTTCCCCGCGTGCAAGCTCAACAGATACATGAGATAGCGCCATATCCCCCGTTTGACTGTAGCGAAAGGAAACATCCTGCAGGGAAAGCAGCGGCGCCTGCCCGTCCAGGACAGAACGTGTGCCCTGCCCCGGATTTTCCGGCAGGGAAGATTTCGTTTCCAGTACCTGGTTCACACGCCTTGCCGAAGCAAACGCCTTGGTAAAAATTACGACCAGATTTGAAATGACAATGAGCACGAGCAGAATCTGTGTGATATAGTTGGCATAAGCAATGATTTCGCCCTTTGCCAAAAGCCCTGCCTCTACATGTTGTGCTCCTGCCCAGAGAATAAGCAAAATAACGGCATTCATCACAAAGGTTGTCATGGGATTCAATAAAGCCGATACACGACCAATGGAAAGCGCTGTTTCCGTAAGTTCGTCCTTCGTTTGATAAAAGCGCTGCTTTTCCCGCTTTGTCTCAGCAAAAGCCCGGATGACACGCACGCCGGCCAGATTTTCGCGCAGTACGGCTGCCATGCGGTCAAGACGCTGCTGATAACACCGGTACAGCACGGAAGAACGCATCATGATCAGATACAAGATCAACACAAAGACCGGAATCGCACCCCAAAGCAGTACAGAAAGGCTTAAATCCAGCATCATCGCCATCGCAATGGCGCCCAGACAGATGAACGGCGTGCGCACGACAAGACGGATCATCATAGCGACCGCCAGCTGCAGCTGATTTACATCATTCGTCAGGCGGTTGATCAGTGATGCAGTGCCAAGCTGATCCAGTTCTTTATGGGACAAAGACTGGATATGCGCAAAAACGGCATTCCGCAAAGCTGTGCCAAAGCCCTGTGACGCTCTCGCAGCAAAATACTGGCATACCATCGAGCAGCCAAACCCCAGCACGGACATGCCCAGCATCCAGCCTCCCATATGCAGCACATAGTCCAGATTCTGCTTCGCTACGCCGTTATTGATGACATAGACCATCATCGTCGGCAGCAGCAGTTCAAATATGGCCTCCAAAAGTTTAAAAACAGGCCCAACAATACATTCCATTCGATAAGCGCGCAAAAAATATGCCAGCTTCAACAAGTCCATCCTCTCCTTTTCCTGCTTGACCAATCCTTCATCTACGCGTATGATTATAGCATGCATATTTCTATATGAAAAATATCTTGTTTATCTATTAATTATATGATAAACATATGGAAAGGAAGGAAATCCTCATGGATATCCGTCAATTAAAATATTTTCTTGCGATTGCCGAAGAAGAACAGATCACAGCAGCTGCAAAGCGCCTGAATATGGCACAACCGCCGCTAAGCCAGCAAATGAAGCTTTTAGAGGATGAACTCGACACGCAGCTCTTCAAACGCGGCCCCAGGCAAATCCGGCTGACCGATGCAGGCAAGCTGCTCGCAAACCGTGCACGCCAGATTCTGGAGCTCTCAGATTCTACTTTGCGCGAAATCGCAGACTGTAAACGCGGACTGCGCGGCACTCTGAAAATTGGCACGGTCTCTTCTTCCGGAAGTATCCTGCTGAGCAAAGGCATGCAGAGCTTTTATCAAAGCTTCCCCGACGCCCGCTTTGAAATCCATGAAGGCAATACGTTCAGTCTCATTGAATTGCTGACCCGCGGCCTTATTGAAATCGGCATTGTACGAACGCCGTTCCGCAATTCGCGTGTCGAATGCAAATATCTGCGCAAAGAACCGATGATTGTGATCATGGATGATTCCCACGACTGGGCTCCGGAGAAAAAGGAAATTTCCCTACAGGAGCTCGCTGGAAAGCCGGTCATTCTATATCGCCGTTTTGAGCAGCTTCTTCTGGATACATTTGCCGGCTATGGCATCCAGCCGCAGGTCTTCTGTACCAATGATGATGCCAGGACAACCGTGCTTTGGGCCAATGCCGGCTATGGCATCGGCATTGTACCAGCCTCTGCCTTCAATCTTGCTGCCCACAGCCATCTGCACAGCAAGATACTGACAGAAGAAAGGCTCTATACCTGCATTACCGCAATCTGGATGAAAGATCGTTATCTCTCCTCTCTGGCAGAGAACTTTCTGGACTGCTTTCAGCCATTTTAATGAGATTCTAACACGTTTCTAAAATAACTCTAAGTCAAAAGGCATATGATAAACACAATAAAGAGAGGATGTGTTCATCAATGAAAAAATTCACAAAAAATGTACTCGCCATGGCACTTGGCGTTGCTGTTCTTACCGGAGCTTCCACAGGCTTTGCTGTAACAGAGGCCGCTGAGGCTCCACAGGCACCAGCTTACGAACAGCAGCAGGATCAGCAGAATCCGCCGCAGATGAAAGACCGGAAAGATAAAAAGGATAAAAAACATCAGCGTCAGGATCAGAACCAGGAGCAGAACAACCAAAACCAGGATCGTCAGATGCAGCGCCCGGACAACAACCAAAACCAGGATCAGCAGGCTCAGCGCCCGGAACAGAATCAGAACCAGCAGAAACCTGATAAAGATAAAAAGCATAAAGCTCCTAACCAGGACCAACAGCAGGACCAACAGCAGGACCAACAGCAGGACCAACAGCAGGACCAGCAGCAGCGTCCTCAGGAATAAGCTAACTCATAAAAAGTCTGTCACCAACTTGTGTGACAGGCTTTTTCTTTGCCTCCGGCTGACCATTTAACAAAAGCAGGATTTTTTCCCCGTACAGAGAATAAGATAAAGAATCATCAAAAGAAAATCTAAGAAGGAAGTGTTTCTTTTATGAAAATCCGTATTCCCCTGTTTGCAGCAATCTTTCTGTTTGTCCTATCCGCTCTTGCTGCAGCAGCTGCCGTAAATTGGCAAAACGCTTTAAGCACAGCCAGTGGCAATTACTTATTCAATCCGAACTCCGTCCATACCGTTGGTACAGACGATGTTATCCAGGCACAGCTCAAGCTGGAGCTTTCAGCTGACGGTATACAAAAACTCATGGAGCATTATGCAGACACGCAGGATACAACAAGCTGGACTGCTGCTTCTTATGTGACTTCCATATCCCGTTTCAACCTAAAGGATCGCATCACAACGGTAAAAGACATCTATATCTATAATGCAGATGATCAGCTGCTTGCTGAAATCCCGGAAGAGCAAACCCTGGACATGACTGCAGGCTCCACACAGGAAAAGCTGGCTTCTTTCCTCGTACAATGGCTTTATGAAAATTGATCAGCAAAAAAGGATGCCCAAAGGCATCCTTTTTTGCTGTCTGTATTATTCTTCTGTTGGCGGCTGCGGCGGTTCTCCACCATTTCCGTTACCATCAGCATCGCCCTGCTGACCAGACGGCTGGCCGCCCTGCTGTTGTCCATCATGCGGGCCTCCCTTAGGCCCCTCCATCATAAGACCAGGTCCGCCAGCTGACTTCATTGCCTCATGAAAAGCTTTTTCATCCACACCGAGGGATGCTGCTACATCTTTCCATGAATTATTGATTTTCTTCATCAACAAAACGGAATCAATGTCCTTGTTTGCTGTTTTTGCTAATATACCAGCTGTCGCAATGTCCTTGGCATGATAGCCGTTCTGTAAAAGACTTGCTGCCTTATCTTTGGAAACATTGGCCTTCTTTTCCAGCATACCTGCCATCATGTCATCCTGAGCTGCCTTTACCTGATCACGGGTAACACCCAGAGTCTTCTCTACGTCCTGCCATTTATTGCTGTCAGTTTTCATGGCCAGTACATCACTGAAGGATTTCCCGCTGACCTTTGCAAGCATTGCTGCATGGCTGATATCACGGAAATCTTTCTTTGCATTGATTGCAGTAAGTACCTCGTCCTTATTCACACCAAAGGCCTCTGCCATGCCCTGTGCTGCTTTATCTGGATCCATCTTTGGCGGCTGCTGTCTGCCAGCCCTGTTTTGCTGTTCCTGTGACTGCTGTTTCTGCGTATTCGCAGAAGCCTGCGCCGTATAGGTTCCCAGAGCTCCGGCAGTAAGAACAGCACCTGCCATTAAACCGACAACGATTTTTTTACTTAAAATGTTCATTACATTCATCTCTCTTTCTTTATGTTGGTTTCAGTATAAAGGATGAGAATTAAAGCCACCTTAGCTTAAAATTAAAATTTGTTAAGGAATTTATGGCAGTTTTCTGAATTAATGATAGTAAATTACCGTTTGTAGAGCAGTTTATACAATGTATTTCCTTGAATATTGATAAGCAAAAAGGT
>CAZTAP010000098.1:0-9942 GCA_964611665.1 uncultured Selenomonadaceae bacterium
TAAAGCGTCCCGGCGGCATGTGGATATAGTTGGAACAGTCGCCGAACAGATGGTGGACTTCGTTTTTCTCGGTTACGAGGATACAGGTCGGCATGAAGGTTTCCAGCGTGCGCAGATAAAATTCCTGATCATGGTTTGTATCCGGCGGTGCGGGTACCTGCGGGTCAGACAGTATATCGTCATTGGCGATGAGCGGCATGGAGTAGGTCAGGCTTGTCTTGAGCGGGGCATGACCATCGGCGTTATGGATGAAGATCTTTTCCCGGGCACATACTGGCATGAAAACGTCGTCATATTTGTTGTTGATGGCTTCGGAGCGTCCGAGGAAAAGAAAGCCGCCATCCTTCAGTGCCATGTGGAAGATACCGAAAAGGTCCTTTTGCAGGATGGGCTGGAAATAGATGAGCAGGTTGCGGCAGCAGATAAGATCCAGACGTCCGAATGGCGGGTCCTGAAAGACATTGTGCGGGGAGAAGATGATCATTTTGCGCAGATCGTGATTTACTGTATATTTGTTGTTTTTCTTCGTGAAATAACGGCTCAGACGGCTGATCGAGACATCCTCGGCAATGTTTTCCCCATAGATGCCCTTGCTGGCAGTAGCAATAGAGTCGGAGTCCAGATCCGTGGCGAAAATTTTTACGCTGTGCCGCAGGTCGAATTCTTCCATGGCTTCCATAAAAAGGATGGCAACGGAATAGGCTTCCTCGCCTGAAGAACAGCCGGCGACCCAGACGCGTACCGGATCTTCAGCCTTGGCCTGTGCCTTCGTCAGGATGGGCTTGATGGCGCGCTCCTTGAGCATGGCGAAATATTCCGGATCGCGGAAAAAGCTGGTTACACCGATGAGGACTTCGCGGGAAAGTGTCTTGGCTTCATCCGGGTTAGCCGCGAGATAATCGACGTATTTTTCCAGATTGTCTTTATGGTTCACGACCATACGGCGCTCGATGCGGCGCAGGATCGTGGTCTGCTTGTAGTAGGTATAGTTGACATTGGAGATGCTCTTGAGGATAGAGAAAATTTTGCTGAGCATCGTTTCATCACTGGGCTGCAGTCCTGCACTATGCTCGCTGTTGCGGGCAAAGAGCGAGGCTGCGATATGCGGCATTTCTTCGGCGATTTCCTCCGGCGAGAGCACGAGATCTGCAAAGCCGGTGGCAAGTGCGCTGCGGGGCATGCCGTCGAATTTTGAGGTCTCCGGGCTTTGCACGATGATGACGCCGTTTTCTTCTTTGATTGATTTGATGCCGTTCGTGCCGTCTGAGCCTGTGCCGGAGAGGATGATGGCAACCGATTTGTTCGCATAGGATTTTGCCAGAGAACGGAAAAAAACATCAATCGGATGATTGATGATGCCATGATCATATTCGGAAAGCTGAAGTTTGCTGCCCTGCAGCTCCATATTGAATTTGGGCGGAATCAGGTAGATCCGGTTCTTTTCGATGACCGTGTCATTTTCTGCCTGGATGACAGGCATTTTGGTATGTTTGCTCAGGATCTCACCGAGCAGGCTTTTGTAGTCAGGGGAAAGGTGCTGGATGATAATATAGGTCAGCCCTGTATTGTCAGGCAGATGGTGCAGGAACTGCTGCAGTGCCTCAAGCCCTCCTGCCGAAGCACCGATGCCGACAACGGCACGCGGCTTCGTATCTGATTTTTTTTGCATAATCTTATCATCCTTCCTGAACATACTCGTCCTTATTGAATAGAATTCTATTTTTGGAAGAAAATATCCTGCCGGATGAGGGGAAAAGAGGAAAAAAATCTACAGATATGGCGCTTGTCTGCAGATTGGCGTATGATGGAAATACAGGCAATTGCGCAGCAATTGCAATTCATGCATAGGAGGGATTGTTTTGCGTTTTATTCATACTGCGGACTGGCATCTCGGGCGGATCTTTCATGGACAGCATCTGACGGAGGATCAGTCGTATCTGTTGCAGGATTTTCTGCGCATGGTTACGGAAACAAAGGCTGAGGCTGTTATCCTTGCGGGAGATATCTATGATCGGGCCGTACCGCCGACGGAGGCAGTGGAGCTCTTTGATGAGGTGCTTGCCAAGCTTTTGCTGGAAAAGAAAGTGAAGGTATTCTTTATTGCAGGCAATCATGACAGTGCTTCACGCATTGGCTTTGGCAGCCGCCTTTTTGCCGGGCAGGGACTTTTTGTGCAAGGGCTGCTTACCAAAACAATGGCGCCTGTTGTGCTGGAGGATTCTTATGGGCCGGTGTATTTTTCGCTGCTTCCTTATATGGAGCCTTCTACGGTGCGGTCTGTTTTCCGGATAGAGGAGATGATGGATTTTGACGCGGCGACGGGGACGGTTGTCGAGCAGGCTGCTGCGAAAATTCCTGCGGGACGGCGCAGTGTGGCGGTTGCCCATGCCTTTATTGCGGGCGGGCAGAGCTCAGAGTCGGAGCGTCCGCTTTCGGTGGGCGGCTCGAGCAATGTCGGAGCCGGCTGGTTCCGTCCGTTCAGCTATACGGCACTTGGACATCTGCATAATGCGCAGCCGGCAGGAGCAGAGAATATACGTTATAGCGGTTCTTTGATGAAGTATTCTTTTGATGAAGCCGGACAGAAGAAGAGCCTTGCTGTCGTTGAGCTGGATGGGACTGGTCAGGTGACGGCCGAGTTTCTGCCGCTGGTACCGAAGCATGATGTGTGCCGGGTGAAAGGCAGCATGGCAGAGATCCTGCAGAATCGTGAGAAATATCCATGCTCGGAAGACTATATGCTGGTTGAGCTTACGGACAGCGGAGCTGTACTGGATGCGCATGGCAAGCTGGAGAAGGTATATCCGAATCTCATGCAGATCGAGCGGCCCGGCCTGCTGCAGTCAGGCGAGCTGAGGGAGCATGGCACGAGCTATATCGGGCGCCCGGATGATGTGCTGTTTGCAGATTTCTTCCAGGATATGACCGGTGAAGCGCTGGATGAAGCACAGCAGCAGGCATTGAAGGTGAGTATGGAAGAGCTGTGGCGTGCGGAACGGGAGGGGAAATGAGATGCGTCCGATTCGATTGACGATGGAGGCTTTCGGGCCTTATGAAAAAAAGACGGTGATAGATTTCAGCGAGCTGGGGGAGCGGTCCTTTTTCCTGATCCATGGGACGACGGGCTCGGGCAAGACGACTGTACTCGATGCGATCTGCTATGCGTTCTATGGCTCGGCAAGTGCGGCCGGTCGTGACAGCAGTATGCTCCGGAGCCGTCAGGCAGGGCCGGAGAGCGATACCTATGTGCGTTTCCGCTTTGCACTGGGGGAACGGATCTATGAGATTTTTCGTAATCCGGACTATACGAGACAGAGGAAGCGCGGGACAGGAACTGCGCAGGCGAAAAATGATGCGGAACTCTGGCGGCTTGAGGGTGAGGAAAAGAGAAGCCTTGCCACCGGCACAAAAAATGTCACGCAGAAAATGATTGAACTGCTGGGTTTTGCCAGCGATGAATTCCGACAGGTTGTACTGCTGCCGCAGGGCGAGTTCCGCAGACTGCTCATGGCGGATTCGGCGGAGCGGCAGAACATCATGGAGCGCCTGTTCAAGACGGAGCGTTTCCGCCGGCTCGAGGAGCTGCTCAAAAGCCGGGCCAGGGACAGTGCAGCCCGTCAGCAGGAAATCAGCCGGGAACGGGAGATCCTGCTGCAGGATACCGGAGCGGACAGTCTCATGGAATTCCGGCAGCAGACACTGCAGAAGCAGGCAGATCTGGAAAAAGCGCAAAGAATCATGGAAGAAAAGCAGGCTGCGCGTGATCAGGCACAGCAGGCAGAGAAAGAGGGACAGCGTATTGCCGGGCTTTTCGCAGCACAGAAGGCAGCACGGCAGGAACTGGCTGACTGTGAGGCGCGGCTGGAACATGTCCGGCAGTATCAGGAGCGTCTGGAACTTGCGGATAAGGCTGCGGCTTTGCAGGATGTAAGCCGGCAGGCTGATCATGCGGCAAAGGAGCAGAAGCAGAAGCAGGATATCATGGAGCAGGCCAGGTGCCAGGAAAAGATTCTGCAGGGCAGGCTGGAACAGGCACGCGAGGTGCAGGAAAAGGAAAAAGCACTGGAAAGCAGGCGCGAAGAGCTGCGCGGACTGCTGCAGCGGCTCAATGAGTACCTTGTCATCGCGGACGCGGTGGAGAAGGCGAAAAAGCAGCTGCAGCTGCGTGAGACTGAGGCGGAAGCCGCTGAAAAATATGCAGGGCAGGCTGTGCAAAAACAGGCAGAGATCGTTGAACGCATCGAAATGCTGCAGAGACAGGAAAAACAGTCGGCGGAAAAGGCGGCGCGTGCGGGGGAATTTTCCCTGCAGCTGGAAAAGCTTGAACAGCAGCGCAGCCTGCAGATGCAGCTGCAGAAGGATGAACGGCTGCTGACCGCTGCAGAGGCTGCAGCGAAACAGGCGGCAGAGGCATGTCTGCAGGCACAGACGGATTATGCGGAGAAGAGCCGTGATCTTGCCGGGCTGCAGCATCTGTTCAGTGAAGGGCAGGCAGCACTTTTGGCGCGTGAACTGCAGCCGGGCGAGGCCTGTCCGGTTTGCGGCGCGACCGAGCATCCGCTGCTGGCGGTGAGTGAAGCGGTGATTCCGGATGAGGCCCGTCTCAAAAAGGCGCAGCAGGAACAGCAGGCGGCGGACAAGGTCCGTCAGCAGGCAGAAGCCGCGAAAGCGCTGGCGGAAACGCGCAGGACCGAAGCGCGCAGCCGGGTAGAGGCAGCACGGCAGAGCCTGCAGGGAGATATCCTGGCTCTGCCGGTATTGAAAACGAGGATCGGCGCTCTGCAGGCTTCCTGCAGGGAGGCACAGGAGGCTGCTGCGCTGCTTCAAAAAACAGGCGCGGAACTTGCACATCTGCAGCAGGTGAAAATGCAGGCAGAAAAGGCAGTACAGGCAGCGCAGCAGTCCCTGCAGTCTGCACAGCAGGCAGCTGCCCGGGAAAAGGGTGCTTTGGAGCAGAATCGCGAGAATCTGCCGCAGGAATATCGTGAGCCGGGCTTCCTTCAGCAGGTGCTGCAGCAGACGCAGGAGGAAGCAGCGGTGCGGGAGAAGGCATGGCAGCAGGCCGATGCAGCACTGCATGAGGCGGAAAGCCGCCTTGCCGCACAGCAGGCAGCGGCGGCAGCCGCGAAGACGGCAGCAGAGGAAAGCAGCCAGAAGGCTTTGCAGGCGGCAGAAAGCTTTGCGGCGCGTCTGGAGAAGGCTGGATTTGCTGCCAGGGAAGATTATGCGGCGGCACTTACCGGAAAGTTTGGCACAGAGGACGGGCGTGAGGAGGTCCGGCATCATCTGCGCAGCTTTGAGGATCGATATACAGCAGCGCGGGCAGCGCTTGCAAAGGCAGACAAGGATACGGACGGATTGGTCCTGCCGGAGCTGGAGAAGCTCACACGCGGCCTGCAGGCTGCACTGGAGGCATGGAAAGAAAGCTATGCGGCCGGACAGAGCCTGCAGACGGATATTGCACAGCGCCAGCAGAAGGAAAAGCGGCTGCAGAAGCTGGCAGAAGAGGAGCAGGGGCTCATTGAAAGCTATCGTACCGTCGGGCGGCTGGCTGAGGTAGCAAATGGCACGAATGCGTATAATATGCATTTCCAGACGTATGTGCTGCGCTCGCTGCTGCAGGATGTCATCGATGCGGCGAATGCAAGGCTTCTGGTCATGAGCCGCGGGCAGTATCGCCTGCAGCCCAAAAAGGATATTGCGGATCATCGCAGGAGTGCAGGACTTGATCTGGATGTATTCGATGAATACACGGGCTATGAGCGTCCGATGGCTACGCTTTCCGGTGGGGAATCGTTTCTGGCGTCCCTGTCTCTGGCACTTGGCCTGGCGGATGTTGTCACGGGCTATGCAGGAGGGACACGTCTCGATACGATATTCATCGATGAGGGGTTCGGCACGCTGGACTCCGAGACACTTGATCTTGCGATACGTGCCTTGCTGGATCTGCAGAAAGGCGGACGCCTTGTGGGAATCATTTCCCATGTGGAAGAGCTCAAGGAGAGGATCGATGCAAGGCTTGAGATTACAAAAGGAAAGAACGGCAGTAAGGCAGAATTCGTTGTAGATTAGTACAAATTTGCTTCAATCTATACATTTCTTGCTATGGAGGAATTCTTATGAAAATCAAAGAGCCTGGCGTCCTTGAACGGGACGGCATTTATTTCTGGTCTGCCGGAGCCTATGCGAAGGAGAATCTTTTCTATCCGCTGTGGGGGGCTGTTTACCGGCTGGATGTGCCCTATCGTGTGAAACGCAGCTATCTGGATGCATTCATGCTGCAGTACATTGTGGAAGGGGAACTGCATTTCGAACTGCGCAATGAGCACTTTGCGGCAAAAGAAAAGGAAATCGTGCTGCTCAACTGCATGGAACCTAATCATTACTGGTCGGAAGGACCTGCCCGGGTCAAATGGTTCCATTTTCATGGAAATGGTGTCCTTCCTTTGCTGGATTATATTTACGCGAAGAACGGCAGCGGACATCTGAATCAGTTTTATGGGGAAAAGACAGAAATCTATATGGATGCAGTGCTGCAGGGGCTGAAAAACAAAGAAACGAGTGAGTTCCAGTTCTCCCATGAGATCTACAGCCTGCTTTGCGAGCTGGCTGCTGCGCCGCCTTCTCAGATCAGCACATCGGATCGGATGATACAGCGTGCGGTTACCTTTATGCGGGAACATTATCGGGAAGAGATCTCTGTACAGGATATTGCTTCGTCTGCAGGCGTGAGCCTGTATTATTTCACCCGGCTGTTCAAGAAGCTCAAGCTTCAGTCGCCGCATCTTTATTTACTGAACCTGCGCATGGATGAGGCCAAGAAACTGCTGGTCTATACGGCGGATACCATTGATGTCGTAGCGGATAAGACGGGATTTCAGAGTGCGTCACATTTCATCCGGGCTTTTAAAAAAGCGATGAACATGACACCGAATACCTTTCGAAATTATTTTTCTGCGCGCAAGGTATGAGCAAAATGCCGGGTTGATTCATTTTTTGCTGGAGCAATAAATGTATATTTTTTGGCAGAAGGCATCAATGACTTTGCCTGCATATCCTTGTAAGATAAGTTTAGACAGCAGGGCTGCTCTTCCTGGGAATCACGACAGCAGCATCGCTTATCATTTTGTAAAGGAGATTGCAGGCATGAAAAAAGTAAAGGTTGGTATTGCAGGATTAGGAAGATTGGGAAAGGAACACGCAAAGAATCTTGCGTTTAAGATTGCAAATGCAGAGCTGGCTGCAGCGTGCTCGATTGTACCGGCAGAGCTGGAATTTGCGCAGAAGGAACTTGGTGTGCAGGAGGTTTATTCGGACTTCGATGAAATGCTGGCCAAGGCAGATCTGGATGCCGTAGCAATCATTACGACAAGCGGACTCCATTGTGAGCAGATTGCCAAGGCACTGGATGCAGGAAAGCATGTATTCAGTGAAAAGCCCCTGGGTGTTAATGTAGAGGAATGCAAAATGGCAGAAAAGGCGGTAGAACGCCATCCGGAGTTAGCTTTTTTCCTGGGCTTTATGCGCCGTTTTGATCCATCGTATGCTTATGCCAAAGAGAAAATCGAGGCAGGTGCCATTGGCACGCCGTATATGGTAAAGGCAGCCGGTATTGATCCTGAGGCATTGGTACAGGGGGCAATTAAATTCGCACCGACTTCAGGCGGTATCTTCATTGATATGGCAATCCATGATATCGATCTGATGCGCTGGTTCCTTGGCGAGGATCCTGTAGAGGTGTATGCGGCAGGTGCTACCTTCAAGCATCCGGAGTTCAAGGCAGCCGGTGATGATGAGACTGGTGTGGCAATGTACAAATGTGCAAATGGTGCGATTGGTTTTGTGCATGTTGGCCGCACGGCAGCGCATGGCTATCATGTAGAGACGGAGGTCGTTGGTACGGAAGGGACTTTGCGCATCAGTCCGGTACCGGAAAAGAATCTTTGCATGATCTATGATAAAAATGGTGCGGTGAAGGAATGCGTGAGCGGTTTCCCGGAGCGGTTTGCAGAGGCATACCGGCTGGAAATGGAAAACTTTATTGATTGCGTGCAGCAGGGAAAGAAGCCGGAGGTTACGGTTTATGATGGCACGAAGTCGACACAGATTGCTTTTGCAACAACGCAGTCCTATAAAGATGGAAAACCGTTGAAGATATCCTATTGATTCAGCCCTCCACGGTTGTTCATTGAACGCCTGTGATAGATTTGCTCCGAAGAAATTTCTTCGGAGCATTTTTTTACAGATAATAGTAAGAAAATATTGACAATGGAATTAAAAAGTTTTATATTAAAAATGATGAAGAGAAAATTGTGTTTTAAGTGACAGGAGGAGAGTCCGGTGGGAAGGCAAGCCGATGAATCGGTGTGTTTTATGTAACTGAATAGTTGATTCGGTAAACTACAAAGGAGGAGATTACGATGAGATTGATAAGCTGGCTGGCTGTTCTGGTATTTAGTATCTGCATGGTAGTTCCTCTTCAGACGGTCGGGGAAACTGCAGGGCCTGCATCGATGGGGGCATGGAATACGGTAGAGTATGGATATACGATCTGCCCGACCTGCAGAGGAGAGAAGGTCTGCAGATCCTGCGGCGGTACCGGAATCGTATCCGGCAGCCGGGCATGTCCGGAGTGCCATGGGCGCGGACTCTGTCCAACTTGCGGAGGATCCGGGCTTGTTGGTTCTGATTGACAAACATAATAAAGCAGCTGTTCAGAAATGTTCAGCTGCTTTTGGTTTTTGAATAAGCTGTTCTGAAAGTTGAAACGATGTTCCATAAATATTTAGAATATTTGACTTTATAAATCCTGGCGTGCTATACTGATACATATATTCAAGCGCAATGTTGGATGGTGACATTAGGTTGGCCAAACCTTCAGAAGAAATTTTGGAGGGGTTATCATGTATAGATGCGGGTTAAGGAAAACGGAAAAGGCAGGCTGAAAATGCCTGTTTGTTTTCGTTTTTTTTATGTCTGAATGCTGGGGAATGAGGAGCGATTGGAATCATGATCATCAAAAAGGTATTGAATAATAACGTAATCATCACAGAGAATCAGGAAGGGCGTGAGGTTGTTGCTATGGGGTGCGGCATTGCCTTTAAAAAGAAAGTGGGTGATGATGTTTCTGATGACAGCATAGATAAGTTCTATACCTTATCCAATCACGATATGCTGGAGAATTTCAAAGCCTTGCTGGCGGATATTTCTGCAGATTATCTGGAAGTATCTAATGAAATCATCGAAATCGCAGAAAAAGAGCTTGGCCGCAAGCTGAACGAAAGCATCTACATCGCACTTACGGATCATCTGCATATGGCGGTGCAGCGTTACAAAGATGGGATACAGATCCGCAACATGATGCTTTGGGAAATCCGCCGGTATTATGCTGCGGAATTTTCGATTGGACAAAAGGCGCTGGCCATCCTGAAAAAGAGATTCAGTCTTGAACTGCCCGAGGATGAAGCCGGATTTATCGCCCTGCATATCATTGATGGGCAAATGGATAAGGAACAGCCGATGGCAAACGATATCATGCATATGATCCAGGAACTCACGAACATTGTGCGGTATACAGGCAATATCGAGTATGATAAGGATTCTTTGCAATATTATCGTTTTGTTACGCATTTAAAATTTTTTGCCAAGCGTGTGCTTACCGGACAGGAGTCTACCGCTGAAGTTGATGCGGAAATGTCGGCTATGGTGCAGAAAAAGTATGCAGCAGCATACCGCTGTGTGCTGAAAATCGCAGAATTTGTAGAAAGCAATTATCATTATAAGGTCAATGAAGACGAGAAATTTTATTTGATGATCCACATTGCCAAGGTCATGCGGCCATGAAAAAAGCCAGCCTTTTCATCCACGAATAAGGCTGGCTTTTTTGCAGGATACAATCTGCGTTCAATAAAGACGGGTGATGTTGAGTGTATAGGCTGGATG
>CAZTAP010000099.1:0-9846 GCA_964611665.1 uncultured Selenomonadaceae bacterium
AGGATATTCCCCCCGCCCACCGAAGCGCCGCGTACCCGTGCCACATGTCCGTTTATGCCGATCAGGTAGATCACCGCAGTATTCGGATGGGCATCATCGATATTCACGGTCTGGAAGGTATAGTCCAGTCCCTGCCTTTGTGCAAGCTCCAGTGCATCGCGGATGCGTTCATCATCCGGTGCAAAGCCAAGAATTCCGGCGATGAGCGCCTTATCCGTCCCATGGCCGCGATAAGTCTGCGCAAACGAGCCATGCAGATTGATTTCAGCCTTTACCGCACGCTCCCCGAGGATTTTTCCGGCAATGAGCCCCAGGCGTACTGCACCGGCTGTATGCGAACTTGAAGGACCGATCATCACCGGCCCGACAATATCAAAGACTCCATGCATCATCAACACCCCTAAAAAGGCAGAGCCGCTGCAGCTGCAGCAGGCTCTGCCTTCATCATTTTAGATATCCGCTTTCCAAAGTCCATGCAGATTGCAGTAAGCATAGGCTGCAACCGGTGCATCGTCCGGCGTAAGCACGAACTCGGCTTCCGGCGCATCCACAGCCTTCAATGTCTTGCGCTGCCCGCCCAGCTTTGTCGCGAGATAAATCCATTCGATCAGATGCGCCTCCGTCATCGGATGTGCAGTGCTGCCAACCTTCACCATCACCCTGCTGCCTTCCTTTACAACGACCGGTACATGCTTTTCCTGTGCAGCATCCGTGGTATTCGGCGTAAGCTCCTTCATCGGCTGTCCGCAGCATACCAGCTGTCCGCCGCCATGCTTTACGACCCCCACGATATTCCCGCAGAGCTCACAAACATAAAACTTCTTTTCTGCCATAAAATCATCTCCTCCATACAATGTTTTCCATCTACATCTTCTATTGTAAAAGTAATATGAATATTTTGCAATACTTTTATTTCCAGCAAATTGACAAAAAAAGAAGCCTGACTCATGCCAGACTTCTCCATTGATGTTATTGACTGTACCTACTTCAGCAGACCATGTTTCTTCATCACAGCCTGCAAAGCCGCAAGATGATTTTCCTCCATCTCGCAGAGCGGCAGGCGAAGCGGTCCGGCTGCATAGCCCATGAGACGCATTGCCGTCTTGACCGGAATCGGATTGACCTCCGAGAACAGCTCCGAAATCAGATCCAGCCAGCCGATCTGCAGATCTGCAGACTCCTTGACCTTCCCCTCAAAATAGAGCTGGCAGATATCATGTGTCACTTTCGGTGCAACATTGGAGAGCACCGAAATTACGCCCTTGCCGCCAATGGAAAGAATCGGCACAATCTGGTCGTCATTGCCGGAATAAATGGCAAGATCATCACCACAGGCTGCACGGATCTTCAAAATAGCAGACAAATCTCCGCTTGCTTCCTTTACCGCAGCAATGTTCGGATGCTTGGCAAGTTCAGCATATGTTTCGGTCTTGATATTCACCCCGGTGCGGGATGGAACGTTATATAAGATAATCGGGATATTCACATGATCAGCGATCGCCCTGAAGTGCTGCAAAAGCCCCTTCTGCGTGCATTTATTGTAATATGGAGTAACGACGAGCAGAGCATCCGCGCCAGCCTTTTCTGCATACTCAGAAAGCTGTACTGCATAAGCGGTCTCATTGGAGCCCGTACCCGCAATGACCGGGATGCGCCCTTTGACCTGATCTACAGCGAATTTTATCGCGGCCTTATGCTCTTCATCCGTCATCGTAGCGGACTCCCCACTCGTGCCCGTGATGATGATTGCATCCGTACCGCCAGCAATCTGATCCTCAATGATGCGGCCCAGCTCAGTAAAGTTGATGCCATCCTCTGTGAACGGCGTGATGATTGCAACACCAGCGCCTGTGAATATTACGTCCTTCACTTTATATCCCCCTTAAACTGCTGCTTTTATGCATAATTATTACATGCTGTGCAGCTAAAGTCAATCTTATCTCTGAAATATTACGTCTTTCGCATGAAAATAAAACATTTGTTTATCCAACAAAAACAAATCATCTCTGCTCTGCCAGTATAACAAAAAACCTTCGGACCGTCTTGCTATAAACTGCTGTATTTCTTGCAGAAACTGCTTATTCCATGACATTTACCAGATGATCGAACATCGCTTCATTTTCCTTCAGTTTGACCTCATTGCCAAATACGCAGAGAATATTCTCGCGCATGCAGGCATCGATCAACGGTGCAAGTGCCCGGATATCCTGCTGACGCGTTGCGAGGATCTCGTCACGCATCTGCTGGCGTTCCGCCTGCGTAATCCCCCTGAGCCAGCATTCCGCTGCAAGGTTGCCCTTCATCTGCGGCGTAAGCGGCGTATCGATGCCGCTGATCGTGCCAATGATGAATTTATCCATCTCACGCTCTGAGGCAGCAAACTCCGCAATATATTCTGCAGTATGGTCAAACACATCAACAGTTTCTGCGAGATTCGGATCTCGATAGGACGTAAACAGCATCACGCCATTGCGGTTGAACTGTGTAGAAGCACCATACGCTCCCCCCTGTACACGGATCTTCGTCCAGAAATAATCATAGCGCAGCAAAGTCTCCAGCACACGCATGCTTCCCGTAAACGAATAGCCAAGCTTCAGGAAGTTCGCACCCTTGCCCACATACTGTACACGGCTTGAGGAGAGCAGGCCCTCTCTTTGCTTCCGGATATCCCAGTGGTAATCCGGGCACAAAGAAAAACGATCCGGCAGCTGGCCCAGGAATACCTTCATCTGCTCCACGAACGACGCATAAGCTTTCTCTTCTGCCGTTACGCTCAGCAGCAGCGCATGACGGTTGAACAGCACGGGCAAAAGCTCCCGCAGCGTCGTACGGATCTCCTCATAGCGCTCATCAAAATGATCCGTAAGCTCACGCACAAACCAATAAAAGGAAAGCGCGCCCTGTTCATTATAAGCTCCGGCAGCAGTCAGCTGAGCTGCGAGCCGCGTTGCCATGACCTGCTGCGAGGAACGCAGCAGCTGCATTTCCATCGAAGCACGGCATTGCAGCAAAAGTTCCTGCACACGCTTCTTATCATCAAAGGTGCTGTCCCTGAGAATTTCTGCGAGCAGGCGGCAGAGCTCCGGCAGTTTTTTCACCAAAGCCTTTGCCTTGATCTTGAATTTCGGCAGGCAGGAATCCACCCTGCCGTTGCGCGTATAGGCAGCGAGGTCATAGCTGATGCCGCCTGTATTGAGGTTCATGAGATTCGCAAGCTCCGCATAGCTGTGCTCTTTCGTATCCACTGCACCAATGAGCTCCGTGAGCAGATAGGCATAGGGCAGCCTTTCCTGCGCGACATTCGATGCATCGAAATACAAATTCAGATAAACGATTTTATTCGTGACAATATTGCTGAACAGAACCTTGTTTTCCCCCAGGCTGCGCTCTTCCAAAACCAGCTTTTCCGCCTGCTTCCGAATATCGGAAAGCTGCAGGATCGGAATCGCAGCCAGGGCCTCAGGCGACTCTTCCGACTGCTGGCGTTCCTTGAGACGGGCCGTCATCGCAATGATCTCCTGCAGTTCTGCCGCAGACATCACCGCTTTTTTCCCGGCAAGCTTCTTTTCCAATGCCGCGGCATTCTTTTCCGCAAGCTCCGTGCTCGGTTTCAGCACCAGCAAAGTTTTATGCGTGTTCTGCAGCAGACAGCGTTCGATGAGCTTTTCAAAATAGCCTGTATCCAGCCCATCCTTCATCTTCTGGATGAGCTCTTCATAATAGAGATACATGGCAGGATCCGCACCATAAAGCCAGCTGTTCATGATTTTGAGATTATAGATGAGTCCCTTCGGATACTGTCCGAAATCCGCCTCACGCAGTTTGAATTCCAGCAAATTGATGGAAGCTTCCAGCAGTGTGCGATCAAGCCCGTCCGTCACAAGCTCCTGCAATGTGCGGGAAATAACCGCATAGAACTGGTCAGCACGCTCCGGCTCTGCACCTGCAGCGATGATACTGAAAAACGGCTGCAGGACAGCATCTTCAAAGGAAGAATAAATATCCTTGCCGATCTTCGCATCAAGCAAAGCCTGGCGAAGCGGCGCCGCCTGTGTTTTCAGCAATGCATGCTCCAGGATTTCCAGACCAAGCATTGTTTCAGCATCATCCGCCTCACCCACGATCATATTGAGACTCAGGAACGTTTTTTCCCCGGTACTTTCCTCTGCACCGATTGGATATTCCCGAACCAGACGCTTCATCTCGTGGAAAAGCTCCTGCCGGTCAATTTTGGATGGTACCGGAATGCGCTCGAACTGTGACAAATATTCCGTATCAAGATAAGCAAGCTTCTGCTCCAGATCCATATCGCCATAAAGATAGATATAGCTGTTCGATGGATGATAGAACTTCTTGTGGAAGCCTGTGAACATCTCCTGCGTAAGTGACGGGATTGCTTCCGGATTGCCGCCGGACTCATAACCATAGGTTGTATCCGGATACAAAGAAGACATTGTTTCCGATTCCAACAGATCTTCCGGTGAAGAAAGCGCGCCTTTCATCTCATTGTATACTACACCGCTATAGGTCAGCGGCTCTTCCGGCTTTTCGATTTCATAATGCCATCCTTCCTGCATGAGCACCTCCGGCGTATCATACATGGCAGGATAAAACACCGCATCCAGATAGACATCCATAAGATTTTGAAAGTCCTTATCGTTGCGGCTGGCCACCGGATACATCGTCTTATCCGGAAAGGTCATCGCGTTCAGGAAGGTATTGAGCGAGCCCTTCACCAACTCGACAAAAGGCTCTTTGAGGGGATATTTCCGTGAACCGCAGAGCGTCGAATGCTCTACGATATGCGCTACGCCGGTATCATCTGTCGGCGGTGTACGGAAGCTGATGGAAAACACCTTGTTATCATCATCATTCTGCAGGAAAAAAAGCCGTGCTCCGCTTTTCTCATGCTCGAATTCATACGCAGTTGAATCCGCTTCCGGAATCTCCTTCATCGTCAACAGACGGAAGCCGTGGATACAATCATTTATTTTCATTATAATTTAGCCCCTTTTCATCCATAGTTCTCAAATTCTTTTGGAAACACTGCTGAATAAGGCGGTTCAGATGCAGCAAGCTGGCCTGCCGGATTCATCAGCGTTTCCTTTTATCATAACGCCACAAAAAAGCTATGGCAATCACGTCCCTTTTGCTTCGATGCATACAGTGCTCGGTCTGCCTGTAAATAGAACTCTGCAAACCCTTCCTGACGCAGATACGGTGCAATGCCAATGCTGCAGGTCAGCGGTTTTCCATCCGGCAGGCAAATGGAGTGGATGCCCTTTTCAATCCGGCGCACAACCTGCAGGATGCCTTCCGGACTCATTTTTCCCGGCAGAAAGACGCAGAATTCATCTCCTCCGAGCCGTCCGACAAGATCATTGACCCGCACGGCATGCCGCAGGACATCAGAAACATTGCAGAGCACGATATCTCCCTGCGGGTGTCCGAAGCAGTCATTGACTGACTTGAAACAGTCTACATCCAGCATGATCATCGTACCGCAGCTTTCCTGCGTCCCTGAATCAAGCAATGCATTGACCTGCTGTGCCATGGATTCCCTGTGATAAAGCTTCGTAAGCGAATCCATACGCGATTTACGCATTGCTTTGGCTGAAATCGTATAGAGATACAGGAAAATCATGAACATAATAAAAGCTACCGCGGCAATGGCAAGGACAAACTGCATGCCCCAGCCCCAGATGATTGCATCCAAATGCTCCGTAACCGGATAATTTTCATGAAGCAGCAGCTTTTCGATCCGTTCAATAAAATATGCAACAATTGCGGTAGAGACAAGAACCAGCACACCCAGAAAGGACAACAGGCCCTTGACATTTTCCTCATAGAAAACCGCATTGCTGTTTTGCAGCAGGATCATGATGAACTTGTGGCCCAGCGCAGTATATTTGCACCAGGACCAGATTCCCATCACCAGAACTGCACTGACTCCCGCCGAAGCAAAGCTCGGCCATGAGAAAAAGCGCATGAGCCCGGAATAAACATCCACGCCCAGGAACGGAAAAAATACACCCAATGCGGCAAATACCAGAACGCCATGCAGCCAGGTCAGGAAATAGGTGGCAATCCCCATCAGGACCTCCTGATTGTTTCTGCCACGCAGTTTTTCATACAGCCATCCGGCAAGAAAACCGAATAAGACCCTTGTCCCCAGAGCCGTCACCAGGCTCCCCAGCGGATCTCCGCTCTGCATAGGAGAAAACACCGTGTCTGCCATGGAAAATACGATATTCGAAGCCTTCCACATACTCAGCAGCCCGAATACGGCCCCAATCGAAGCCCCTGCCCACTTGCCAAGGAACAAAGCTGCCAAAAGCACCGGAATATGCAGTGTCGTAAGCGAAATAAACTCAAAATTGATGAAGCCCAGCCAGGAAAAAGCCAAAACCAGCTCTACCGCTGCAAAAAATAATAGATAATGCAACTGTATACGTAAACGATGCGAAAAAAGCACTGAAAAAGAATAATGCTTCAGCACGAATCCTTGTTTTTCTTTCATAAACTTATCCCCTCTACTTCGTAAAGGTATATCCATAAGTAGATTAATTCGCTATGAAGAAGAAAAATCCTGCCTTCTTCTCACCGAAAGAAAAAGCACCTGGCAGCAAATATACCGCCAGGTACCTCAAATACTTACCTTCGCTCCAATGCGCGATGTGCAATATCATTGCGATAATGCACATCCTTGAACTGGATTTTTTTTACACCCGCATAGGCCTGATTAACTGCCGAGCGGATATCCTCTGCTTTCGCTACAACGCCAAGCACACGGCCGCCAGCCGTGACTACCCGGCCATCCTTCTCAGCCGTGCCTGCATGAAAGACAAGATTGCCCGCAGCCTTTGCCTCAGCAAGGCCTGTGATTCCATAGCCCTTCTGATACGACTTCGGATAGCCGCCCGAGGCCATGACCACACAAACAGCTGCGCCTTTGCTCCACCGGATATCCTGTGCAGCAAGCGTCCCATCCACACAGGCCAGCATGATATCAACAAGATCGCTTTCCAAAAGCGGCAGCACGACCTGTGTCTCCGGATCGCCGAAGCGTGCATTGAATTCCACGACCTTCGGTCCTTCCTTCGTAATCATCAGGCCCGCATAGAGGCAGCCCTTATAGGTACGGCCTTCCTGCTGCATCGCAGCAATCGTCGGCTCCAGGATGGTCTTCTGTACTACTGTGACTACATCCGCCGTGGCTGCAGGCGCCGGTGCATAGGTTCCCATACCGCCGGTATTCGGACCTTCATCGCCATCATAGGCACGTTTATGATCCTGTGAAGAAACCATGGGCCTGATGACCGAACCATCCGTAAAGGTCAGGATGGAAACTTCCTCGCCCTCCATGAATTCCTCGATGACCACACGGCTGCCTGCCTGGCCAAAGGCCTGATCCTCCATGATTTCATCGATTGCAGCCATAGCCTCTGCCAGGGTCATCGCTACGATAACCCCCTTGCCGGCTGCAAGGCCGTCCGCCTTGATGACAATCGGCGCGCCTTCTTCCCGGACATAAGCCCGGGCTTTTTCAGCATCCGTAAACACTTCATATTTGGCTGTCGGTATGCCGTATTTTTTCATGAGCCCCTTGGAAAACGCCTTGGAGCCTTCTATCTCAGCGGCAGGCTTCGTTGGTCCGAAAGCCTTGATGCCCGCTGCGGCAAATGCATCTACAGCACCGTTCGTAAGCGGGACCTCCGGCCCCACAACGGCCAGGCCGATCTCATGCTCCTGGGCAAAACGCACCAGAGCAGCATTATCCTCAATGGAAATGCCTGCCACACATTCTGCGATTTCCGCCATACCAGGATTTCCCGGAATGGCATAGAGCCTGTCGGCCTTCGGGCTCTGACTGAGCTTCCAGGCCAGTGCATGCTCACGACCACCGCCGCCAATGACTAATATATTCATCTCTGTCTAACCCCGCTCTTATTTGTTGATTTGTTCTTTGAGATAGTTCTGGATGCAGTCGTCATACTCTGCCGTATGCTGGAAAGCTTCCTGTGCAAGCTCCATGCGCTTCATGCCGCTCACGCAGCCATCCTTGCGGACCATTCCGGCAATTTCATCATAACGCGATGGATTCGTGACTACCGTGACGAACTTGAAATTCTTTGCTGCAGCACGAATCATCGCCGGACCGCCAATGTCAATATTCTCGATTGCCTCAGCAAGCGTAACATCCGGCTTGGCAATCGTCTGACGGAACGGATAAAGATTCACGACAACCATATCGATGCCCGTGATCTTGTGCTCTTTCATTGCACGTACATGCTCCGGATTGTCACGTACAGCCAGAATGCCGCCATGGATATACGGATTCAGGGTCTTTACACGGCCATCCATGATTTCCGGAAAGCCAGTGACATCACTGACATAGAGTACAGGAATACCTGCATCCCTGATTGCCTTCATCGTACCGCCCGTCGATACGATCTCTACTCCTGCTTCATGAAGCTTTCTGGCAAACTCAACTACCCCGGTCTTATCGGAGACACTGATCAGTGCACGTTTGATTTTCATAACAAGTCCCACCTTTTCTCTTATTTATTTATTTTCACATGACGGCCTTTAATTTCCAGCTTGCCGTTCACATAAAGTTCAATCGCTTTTGGATAAAGGATATGTTCCTGCTCCAGCACGCGGGCTGCCAGCGTATCCTCAGTATCATCATCGAGCACCGGCACAGCAGTCTGCAGAATGATTGGCCCGCTGTCCATACCCTCATCGACAAAATGAATCGTACAGCCGGACACCTTCACACCATAAGCCAGTACATCACGATGTGCATGAGCACCGCCAAAGGATGGCAGGAGCGACGGATGAATGTTCAGGATACGCCCCTGAAACTCCCGCACGAAATACGGACTCAGGATACGCATGAAGCCAGCGAGAATGACCAGTGTCACTCCGGCTTTTTTGAGCTCAGCAACGATTCTTTCCTCGAACTCCTGCTTATCCCTGCAGGTCTTGCGATCCACGCAAACATGCACAATCCCGGCTTCTGCTGCACGTTCAAGCGCCTTTGCCTCCGGCTTGTCCGTAAGCACCAGCGCAATCTGTGCATCAATCTGCCCGCTCTTCACTGCAGCCATGATGGACTGCAGATTCGTGCCGCGGCCGGAGCACAATACACCCAATACCGCCTTACTCATTGAACACGCCGCCTTTAATCGTCACATCATGGCTGCCCCTGACGACTTTACCGATTTCATAGTAAGCCTCACCGGCTTCTGCAAGCTGTGCCTTGATTTTTTCTGCTTCCTGTGCAGATGCTATGATAACCATGCCGATTCCCATGTTGAACGTGCGGTACATTTCCTTCCAGTCCACATTGCCCCATTCCTTGAGCAAACGGAAAATTGGCTGCATCTGCCATTTCGATGCATCGATTTCAACAGCAAGATCATCCGGCAAAGCACGCGGGATATTATCGTAGAAACCACCGCCTGTGATATGTACCATACCATGGATATCACAGTTTTCGATGAGCGGCAGACATGCTTTTGGATAAAGACGTGTAGGGGTCAGGAGTTCCTCGCCAATGGTCTTGCCGAGCTCATCGATGTATTCATCTCCCTTGAAGCCCTTGAGATCGAAGCAGATCTTGCGGACCAAAGAATAGCCATTGGAATGAACACCCGATGAAGGAAGTCCGATGAGGACATCGCCATCCTTTACCTTCTCGCTTGTAATGATTTTGGACTTATCGACAACGCCGACAGCAAAGCCGGCAATATCGTATTCACCAACCGGGTAAAACCCGGACATTTCCGCTGTTTCACCGCCAATGAGCGCACAGCCGGATTCCCTGCAGGCATTTGCCAC
>CAZTAP010000100.1:0-9812 GCA_964611665.1 uncultured Selenomonadaceae bacterium
TATGATGCCTACGAGGCAAAGCGCAAAAAGGAACGTGAGGCGAGAATGGCAGAGACAGGGGTGAAGAAGTAATGGAAGTTATCCTGAGCATATATCCGGAGGAACTTTCCTTTGCGGAGGAAATCGAGAAAAATGTACGGCTGGCCGCAGAGAAGACGGCAGAACTTTATGGTGTGCCGACAGCTGAAGTGAGCATTACGCTGACGAATAATGCCTATATCCATGAGCTGAACAAGAAATACCGGCAGATTGACCGGCCGACCGATGTTCTCTCGTTTGCACTCAATGAGAGTGAGGAGCCTGAGGTGGAGGATGGTCCGGAAATCAATGTACTCGGGGATATCATTATTTCTGTGGAACGTGCAGAGGAGCAGGCTGCAGAGTATGGTCACAGCGTGCGGCGGGAAATGGCTTTCCTTACGGTCCATGGCATGCTGCATCTTCTTGGCTATGATCATATGGAGGAAGCAGACCGTCTGGAGATGGAAGCTGAGCAGAAATATGTCATGGAGCAGCTGGGCATACCGAGAGAATAAACATGAATCGAATGGAGAACAATATGGAAAACAAACAGCATAAATCCGGCTTTATTGCCGTAATCGGCCGTCCGAATGTCGGCAAATCGACGCTCATTAACAGTCTGATCGGACAGAAAATCGCAATCATGTCCGACAAGCCGCAGACAACGCGGAACCGCATCCTGTGCGTGCTCACTCAGCCGGATGCGCAGATTGTCTTTTTGGATACACCGGGCATCCATAAGCCGAAACATAAGCTTGGTGAGTATATGGTACGTGCTGCGGAAAATACGCTGAAGGAAGTCGATGCAATCTTTTTCGTGGTCGATGCGACGGAAAAGATGGGACCGGGCGAATATTATATCCTCGAACGCCTGCAGGCGACGAACAAGCCGGTCATCCTTGTTGTGAACAAGCTGGACCTCATCGATAAGGAAAGCGTACTGCCCATCATCTCGCATTATACGGAAAAGTATCCGTTTGAGGGTGTTGTACCGATTTCTGCCAAAGAGAAGACAAACCTCACCAACCTTTTGGAGGAGGTAAAAAAATATCTGCCGGAAGGACCGCAGTATTATCCGGATGATATGATTACGGATCAGCCGGAACGCCTCATTGTAGCGGAGCTCGTGCGCGAGAAGGTATTGCAGCTCACGCGTGAGGAAATCCCGCATGCGGTGGCGGTGGATGTCGATGAGATGACGACGCGTGCAAACGATGATGTTTATATCCGGGCAACCATCTATGTCGAACGCGATTCGCAGAAGGGCATCGTGATCGGCAGCAGAGGCTCGCTGCTCAAGGATATTGGAGCGATGGCCCGTCGTGACATTGAGGCGCTGCTTGGCTCGAAGGTCTATCTTGATCTCTGGGTCAAGGTCAAGAAGGACTGGCGCAACCGGGATAATGTATTGAAGGGCTTTGGTTTTGAATAATCGAGGAAAGGCTGAATGATGAGGCGGTCCGGGGAGAACGGACTGCTGGAGCAATCGGCCGTTCCGCTGAAGGACAGATAATCGAAGAACAGAATGCCGTCCTGTATTTCTGCAGGGCGGCTTTTTTGGAGGTGGGGCTTTGAAAAAAGGGATGTGCATGAAAAAGGTTTCCAAGCGTTTCATTAACGGACTTATTTTGCTTGTACCGATTGCTATTACAGTTTTCGTGGTGCTGGAAACTTTGCATTTTACGGAAGGAGTGCTCGGGCAGCATTTGCCGCTGTATTTTCCGGGCATGGGAATCGTTACGCTTTTGCTCGTGATCTATCTCGTTGGCTGGCTGTCGTCTTACTGGTTTTTGCGCAGAATCATCGCCTATGGCGAGAGACTGCTGAACAAGATTCCTGTGGTAAAATTCATCTATAATAGTGTAAAGCATCTTTCGACTGCAGTGTTCGAGTCGAACAATATGTTCAATCATGTGGTGCTCGTGCCGTTCCATCAGTCGAAGGCACTGGGCTTTATTATGGCAGATGTGCCGCAGGCACTGAAGGAGCAGCTCGGTGAGGATTATGTCTGTGTGTTTGTGCCCTGGAGCCTGAATATGACCTCCGGTACGAATCTCTTTGTGGCAAAGAAGGATGTTGTCTATCTGAATATCAGCAGTGAATCTGCGCTGCAGTATATCCTGACGGCAGGGGCGGTCATGCCGAAAAGCCTGGCCAAAAGCGGCGATATGGGCATGACGCCGGAAATGATTGCCCGGGCGATGCGGACAGCAAAGCCAGAGGAAGCACAGGAGGCAAAGCAGAACTGATGGCACAGTATACGACCGAGGCACTGGTCCTGTCCCTGAGAAACTGGGGCGATGCGGATAAAATGGTGACCTTGCTGACGAAGGAACGCGGACGGATCAAGGCAGCTGCTTTTGGCTGCCGGCGCCCACGCAGTCCGCTGGCCGGGGGCATGCAGCTTTTCAATTATCTGGATGTACAGCTTACGGAAGGGCAGCGGCTGGATACGGTGAAGCAGTGTACGCTGCGCCGGAATTTCAAGCGGCTTAGTGAAGACCTGACAGCAATGGCTTATGGGGCATTTGTTGCGGAGCTTGCACTGGAGTTTTCCCCTGAGCATGTGGCGGAGCCTGCGCTTTTTGATCGTCTTGTGTTGATCTTTGCGGCGTTTGAAACGAGGAATCCGCGTATCACAGCTCTGGCAGCGGCCTATCAGCTGCTGGAGTTCACCGGCCTGCAGCTGCATTATGAGCGCTGTGTGCATTGTGGAAGGGAAATCAACGGGGATGCCAGCTTTGCTTTGCAGGAGGGCGGTGTGCTTTGTTCTGACTGTCGTATACCGGGGGCGGAGAGCTTTCCGGTAGAGCTTCGGGAACTCATTCTCGGGCTTTTGCGGCTTGACTGGCAGGGCGCTGGTGCGCTTCGTGTGCATAAGGCAGAGCTTTTAGCGGCAGAGCGTTTGCTGCTGGCTTATCTGCAGTCTTTGTTTGGACGTCCGCTGCGTTCACTGGCTTTTATCCAGCAGCTTGCAGCTGTTGCGAAGTAACGATAAAGATAAATCATATGGGGAGTGGATTTTTTGCGGTTGCGCGGCAATTTATTATTGATTACGGCGGCCTTTATCTGGGGGACGACTTTTGTTGCCCAGCAGGTCGGAATGGATGCGCTGGGGCCGTTTTCTTATGCGGCAGCCAGATATGTTCTTGGGGTACTGGCGGTTCTTCTGATCTGGTGCGGCTATCGCAGGCCGCGTGAGGCGGCAAAGCTGGCAGGCACTTACCGGAGCGGCTGGAAGGCGGGAATCGGCGCGGGAATCATCATGTTTGCAGCGTCTTCGCTGCAGCAGGTGGCGATGCTCTACACGACGGCTGGAAAGACTGCGTTTATTACCTGCCTTTATATCATTTTCGTGCCGCTCTTTTCTGTTTTCCTGAAGAAACGCATACATCCGGAGAACTGGCTTGGAGCTGTTCTTGCGCTTACGGGGCTCTATTTTTTGTGTGTGAAGCAGGAGATGTCCCTGGGTTATGGCGATACGCTGCTTTTTATCAGTGCCCTTTTCTGGACCTTTCATATCCTGTTCATTGACCGCTTTGCAGCGATGGTCGATGGCATTGAGATGTCTGCTATGCAGATCACCGTCTGTGCAGTGCTGAGCTCTGCCGTGGCTTTGGGCTTCGAGGATTTCAGCTGGGCTGGCGTACAGGCAGAAGCTTTTCCCATTTTTTATGCGGGGGTGATGTCTGCCGGAGTTGCATTTACTTTGCAGATCATTGGACAGAAGTATGCTGAGCCTGCTCATGCGGCAATCATTATGAGCTTTGAAGCAGTATTCGGTGCGCTGGCCAGCTGGCTCTTGCTGCATGAAGTCATGAGTAAACTGGAGATTTTCGGCTGTCTGCTGATGCTTGCAGGAATGATGGTTACTCAGCTGGGCATGTTCGTGCGCAGAGAAAAGTAAGTCTTTTGCCTTATTTGTTTTTGCCTGTGAAAAAACGTTTACTTTATGGTTGAAAAAAATGATGGAAAAGCTTATAATTAGCTCATGTTCAGCTTTCATTCAGTATAGAAAGAGGAAGTGTTTTTTTTGAAGCTCGATGGACTTAAAATTCTTTTAGTTTGTTTGTCGGTTATCTTTTTTGCGGCAATGTAAAGCCTGAGGATGGGCGACTGTCGTGGGGCAAGGCCAGGGGGTCTTGCCCTTTTTTTATCCTGCTTGCAGGAATGTGTTTGAAAATGGCGAAAAAGTATAAGGTATACAGCGAAATTGGCTCGGGAGTACAGAAGGGGGACACATTTTTATGGCAGCAAAGGATTCAGATATCAAAAGGGCGATTGTGACGATAAAAATACTCGGAGTTGGCGGCGGCGGCAATAGTGTGCTGCTGCGTATGGCTAAGAATAAAGTTCTGGATGTTGAGCTCATTGCAGTCAATACAGATGCAAAGCAGCTGGCTTTGCTCAAAGAGCAGGGGATTACGCCGCTGCAGATAGGAGAAAGCCTCACGAAGGGGCGTGGCACGGGCGGCAATCTTGAGATTGGAGAGAATGCAGCTAAGGCGGATGAGGAGAAGCTGCGTGAGGTAATGAAGGGGGCAGATCTCGTATTCGTTACGGCTGGTATGGGCGGCGGTGCCGGTACAGGGGCTGCGCCGGTTGTTGCACGTATCGCCAAGGAACTTGGTATCCTTACCATCGGCGTTGTAACCGTGCCGTTTTCTTTCGAGGGAGCTCGCAAAAAACGTCTGGCCAATGAAGGCATCGTGAAGATGCAGGCGAATATGGATGCACTCATTGCCGTGCATAATGATAATTTGCTGAAACTGCCGGAAAATAAGCATATGTCTCTGGTACAGGCTTTTGAAGAAGCGGATAATATTTTGCGGCAGGCAATCCGCTGCATTGCAGAGCTTATCCTTACGACAGGCGTCATCAATGTGGATTTTGCCGATGTCACGTCGATTTTCCGTCAGAGTGAGAGCAGCGACGCCTTGCTGGGTATCGGGGAGAGTGATAAGGGGGCTGTGCAGTCTGTGCAGTCTGCAGTACAGAGTCCTTTGATTGAAAAATCGCTTGAGGGTGCGCGCGGCATTATCCTGAATATCAGCGGCAACAAGGATCTTACCCTGTATGAGGTCAATGAGGCAACACGCTATATTTATGAGCATACGGATCCTGAGGTCAATATCATCCTGGGCACGGTCATTGATGAGGAGCTTGGGGAGCGTGTGCGTGCCACGATCATTGCTACGGACTTTGTCGATGGGATGGTGATGAAATCGCCAAAGGCGGAGGTGCCGCAGAGCAAGCTGGCGGGAAGTTTCTCTCTGGATACGCCTGCGTTTATGGATAAGGCGGCAAAGGTACCTTCTTTCCATACAAAGAGCAGCTTTTCCGTACCATCCTTCCATAGCCGACCGGATGAAAAAAAATAAATTGCAAAAGAGGATGCTCACCGCGTGCAGCATCCTTTTTATTGCTCTAAAGGAATGAGGAAGAAAATGTCAGGTAAATTTTCCCGTACAGAATTATTATTGGGTGAAACTGCAATGCAGAAGCTCGCAAAGAGTACCGTTGCCGTATTCGGTGTTGGCGGTGTAGGTTCTTTTGCGGCAGAGGGGCTTGCACGCAGCGGCATAGGGCATATCGTGCTCATTGATAACGATCTGATCTGTGTTACGAATATCAACCGGCAGATCCATGCAACGACTAAAACCGTAGGGCAGAAAAAGACAGAGACCATGCGGCAGCGTATTTTGGAAATCAATCCGGAAGCTGTTGTCGATACCATTGATGCATTTTATCTGCCGGAAAATGCAGAGCAGTTTTTTGCGCAGGATTATGATTATCTGGTAGATGCAATCGATACGGTCACCGGAAAGATCGATCTGGTAATGCAGGCGCAAAAGAGGGGCATCCCTGTCATCAGCAGCATGGGCGCTGGCAACAAGCTTGACCCAACGCGCTTTGTGGTAGCTGATCTTTATGAAACGAGCGTTTGTCCGCTGGCAAGGGTTATGCGCAAGGAATTGAAGGAACGCGGCGTGAAGTCACTGAAAGTAGTTTATTCGCAGGAGAAACCGCTGAAGCCTCAGCAGAGCGGCTGCGGCGGAGATTGTGTTTGTCCGCCGGGCAGTGCACGGAACTGTGATATGCGCCGGGCAGTACCGGGCAGCATTTCCTTTGTGCCGTCTGTGGTCGGGCTGATCATTGCCGGAGAGGTCATCAAGGATCTGTCTTGCAGATGAACATCATGCAGTACGGAAAATACAGGATTTTTCGTACTGCGTATTTTTATTGCTAGAAATTAGAAAATTTTAAATTCAGCAACACTTATCTGAGGTTTTATGCTATAATAATATACATAATATGCCAGATGGAATTGGCAAAACAGGGGAGGTAATATGCATGAGATTTGAAAAGTTTAGCAGATTAGCAGCAATGTGCCTGGTTCTTTTATTTGCAGTTGCAGCGCTTGGTGGCTGCGGCGGGCAGAAGCAGGCCGAGAAGAAGTTCCTGAACATTGCAACCGGCGGTACAGCGGGGACTTATTATCCAATCGGTGGTGCAATGGCAGAAATCCTCAACAAAGCGATTCCGGGAATGAATGCCAGTGCGCAGAGCACAGGCGCTACGGTAGCGAATATCAACATGCTCAAGGAAGGCTCTGTGGATTTGGCCATTGTGCAGAATGATATTACCTATTATGCGGCCAATGGCACGGAAATGTTCAAGGACAAAAAAGTAGAAAACCTGCGCGGCATTGCTACGCTCTATCCGGAAACCTGTCAGATCGTTACGCTGGAGAAATCCGGAATCAAGTCAGTAGCCGACCTTAAGGGAAAACGTGTAGCAGTAGGTGCTGCCGGCAGCGGCGTCGAGGCAAATGCACGTCAGATCATGGAAGCTTATGGTGTTACGTATAATGATATCGATGTGCAGTATCTTTCCTTTGGTGAGGCAGCAAGCGCTCTGAAGGATGGCAATGTTGATGCAGCCTTCCTTACCGCAGGCTATCCTACAGCAGCTGTACAGGATATTGCGTCCCAGAATCCGATCCGGCTGCTGCCCGTTGATGCGGATAAGGCTGATGCCCTGATTGCGAAATACCCGTTCTATACGAAGACAACGATTCCGGCAGGCACGTATTCCGGCTATAATACGGATACGGCAGCTGTTTCTGTCATGGCTATGCTTGTCGCGACGGACAAGGTCGATGATGCGTTAGGCTATGATATCACAAAAGCACTCTTTACGAATCTGGATAAACTGCAGGCAGCACATGCCGTCGGCAAACTCATTACCAAAGAGGGTGCGCAGAAGGGCATGCCAATCCAGCTGAACGCCGGTGCAGAAAAGTTCTATAAGGAATAAAATTCGGGGGGAAAAAGGCGGGCGCTGGCAGTAGTGTCCGCTTTTCTTATATGAGATATCCAAAAAAATGTTTATTTATGGTAGTGCTGCTGATGTCAGCGGCTGTCGTCTGGTATCTTTTGCGTCCCTGCCTGTTTGTACGGGGGGGAAGCCAGACCCTGGCCATTGTTCCAGCGGAGAAGAATATGGAGTTTTCTATTCACTTTATCCATTCTGTGCAGAAGACCCCGGTGCTGGAAAATCTGCACGTCAATGAACAGCAGGACGGTTTTGTGCTGGATTCTACGAAGTATCAGTCTTTTGGAGTGGGTCTTCCTTTTCTCGCGAGTGAAGGAAGCTTTCATGAGGAGGGAGATTATTTTGTCCTGGATGGCATGCAGCGCAGTTTTCCGTCCCTGAGCCTGAGACCCGGGATCGGTACAGAGCTTACCTTGTGGATCCAGGGTAAGGAATACCGGCTGTATGAGCTCGTGCCGATTGGCAGCCGCGTGGATCTTGATCTGGCACCTTATTACAAACGATGGTCAGCATATTTTTCAGAAAGGGATGAGGCAAATGACGGATAAGCAAAAAGAAAAAACGCAGGAAGAGCTTGCAAATGAAATTTTAAAGAAATATGATAAAGAATCCGATGTCATGGAATACACTGGACTTATGGCGAAGATCGTTTCGGCAATTGCCATAGCATTTTCTGTTTTCCAGCTTTACACGGCAATCTGGGGGGTTCTGGACGCACAGCTGCAGAGGGCTGTGCATCTGGGTTTCGGTCTTGCCCTCGTTTATCTGCTTTATCCAAGCAGACAATCCTGGTCGAGGACGAAACTGCATCCTTTTGACTTGCTGCTGGCGATTCTTGGTGCGGCAGCACCGGCTTATATCATGATGCAGTATAACAGTCTTGTGCTGCGCGCAGGGACGGTGAACAGCACGGATATGATTGTCGGCCTCGTTGGCATTGCTCTGGTCATCGAAGCCACGCGGCGCGTGGTCGGCATTCCGATGGTCATCGTGGTCTGTGCATTCCTGATTTATGCTTTTGCCGGGCCTTATATGCCAGGGGTCCTGGCGCACCGAGGACTGAATCTCAATCAGCTCGTGAGCCATTTGTTCTTTACGACAGAAGGGATTTTTGGTATCCCGCTGGGGGTTTCTTCAACGTTCATTTTCCTGTTTATTTTGTTTGGTGCCTACCTGGAATCAACGGGACTGGGAAAATTCTTCATTGATCTGGCCAATGCAGTAGCAGGCTGGGCGAGCGGCGGGCCTGCCAAGGTAGCTGTACTTTCGAGCGGTCTCATGGGCACGGTATCCGGAAGCTCTGTGGCCAATGTTGTGGGAACAGGAAGCTTTACGATTCCAATGATGAAAAAGCTTGGCTATGAGAAGGACTTTGCAGGTGCCGTTGAAGCAGCTGCTTCGACGGGGGGGCAGCTTATGCCTCCGGTTATGGGGGCGGCGGCTTTCCTCATGGCAGAGTTCGTGGGCGTGCCGTATATCGATATCGTCAAGGCAGCCGTGATTCCGGCTTTGCTTTATTTTACCGGTATCTGGCTTGGTGTGCATTTCGAGGCAAAACGCAAGAATCTTAAGGGGATTCCACGCAGTCAGCTGCCAAAGGCCTGGGATATTTTCCGGGAGAGAGGGCATCTGGCGATTCCACTTGTCGTCATCATCTATCTGCTCGTTGCGGGCTATACGCCGATGCGTGCAGCACTGGTGGCAATTTTTCTGTCGATTGCAGCGTCCTTCCTGCGCAAGAATACGCGCATGAAGCCAATCGAGATTATTCATGGCCTGGAAAATGGTGCACGCAATGTACTTGGTGTACTCGTTGCCTGTGCATCGGCCGGCATCATTATTGGTGTTGTCACGAAAACCGGCGTCGGCCTCAAGCTGGCATCTGCTTTGCTTGATCTTTCCGGCGGACTTTTGCTGCCGACGATGTTCTTTACGATGATCACTTCGTTGATTCTTGGTATGGGTGTACCGACAACGGCCAACTATGTCATTACTTCGACGATTGCGGCACCGGCGCTTGTCCAGATGGGGGTCCCGGTTCTGGCAGCCCATATGTTTGTCTTTTATTTCGGTATCGTGGCAGATGTTACGCCGCCGGTTGCGCTTGCGGCTTATGCCGGGTCGGCCATCAGCGGCGGCAATCCCCTGTGGACCGGCGTGAATGCCTCGAAACTGGCCATTGCGGCCTTTATCATTCCTTATGTCTTTGTTTTGTCACCGGTGCTGCTCATGATCAATGCGACACCGCTGACCGTGTTGATGTCTCTGATTACAGCTTTGATCGGCATGATCGGGCTGAGTGCTTCGATGATTGGCTGCTTCCTCACGAGGCTGAACAAGTTTGAGCGCCTGCTCATGTTTATTGGCGGTTTGCTCATGATCGATCCGGGAACGCTTACGGATATCATTGGCATCATTATTCTTGGCGGTGTTTTTGTTCTGCAGCGTCGTAA
>CAZTAP010000101.1:0-9761 GCA_964611665.1 uncultured Selenomonadaceae bacterium
TTTTGTACCTGTTCTGTTTCCAGCATCTTCTGATTCAAAAGATATTGTGCAAAATAATGGCTATTCATTCTTCTGCACCTTCTTCCGGATGGCTTCCACCACCCGCTTGATCTGTCCGCTCGTATAAGGCTTCTGAATAAAGTCCAAAGCTCCCAGTTTCAAGGTCTCCATCAATTTCTGCGGCGTTCCCGCCGAAGAAAGCATGACCACCGGAATCTCAGGATTCACCTCCTTAATCACTTGTAATGCCTCGATTCCACCGACCTCCGGCATGACAATATCCAGAATGACACCATCCGGCTGTTCCTGTAAATCCTTCATCACAGCCTCTTTGCCATTCTCTGCTTCAATGACCTCACAGCCAAGATTTTCCAGTTCTTCCCGAAGTTTTTTGCGCAGTAGTTTTGAGTCATCTGATATCAATATTTTCAATTTTTTATCCAAACTTACCGCCCCCTGGTATAAGATTACGAATACATAAGTATTATATCATATTTTTTGATAATTCTATATATATTCATCTGCCATTTAGCGATTTATTTCCCCGAAAGTGCCCTGCGTCTGCCATAGAAAAACACCAGGTTTGCGAGTGGCAGACAAATTATGCAAAATAGCAGCAAAGCCAGCAGGCTTTGACCATAATGCGCAGAAATTCCTGTAAGGAAAAGCTCTCGTACCGTATTGGAAAGCCAGGAAAGCGGAAACCCCTGTGCAATGAACTGCATCACAGGCCCCATAGTCTCTGTCGGCCAGGTATAACCTGAAAAAATAAAAGCCGGCACCGGATACATGATTGCACCGCGCACAAACTGCATCTCTGTACGAAAAAAAGATGCCGCAAGAATACAAAACGAAATTGCCGCAAGACAAAAAATGCCGCCCAAAAGCAGGAGCTGCCCCAAAGGTGCCTTGAGCAAAATTCCCCAAAGCTCTTCCAGGATAAAGATCACCATGCCAAAAGAGAGCATGGCCAGTGTCCAATAAAATACGATTTTTACCAGTAAAAGCTTCCAGAGAGAGAGTCCTTCTTCCGCATGCTCGTACTCATAAAGTGTCGAAGCACCGACGGCAAAGAAAATCCCCTGCTGAAAAGCAACCATAGCCAGACCGATCAGGAAGAAATACGTATAGCCCTGCGTTGTATTTCCCAGCACACGCAAATGACAGTTAACCGGTGCTATACGATTGCGCAGCAGCTGCTCATTCGCTCCAGTCCGCAAAGCTGCGCGCTTCAAAGCCAGTTTATTCGAGAACTCTGCAATAATATCCTGAGCCGCCGAGCTCGTAATATTCGTCAGGATGATATTCGAGCCATTGACCATGAACAGCATCGTCGATGCTCCGCCCGTCTTGATCTTTTTAGAAAAATCATGCGGTATATCAATGGCCGCATAGGCAGTCTTTTCCCGGAGCGCCTGCTGCATAGCCGCCTGGCTGTCCACATAGCCGGTAACCTGGAAACTGTCACTATCCTCAAAATAACGCACGAGTTCACGACTGAGCTGAGACTGTTCCTCATCATAAATCACACACGGAACCGACTTGACAATATTCGGCATATAAAGCACGCCAAAAATCAATAAATAAGCAATGGCTGCACCAAAAAGAAAGACCAGCCGGCGGGGGTCTTTTTTGCACTGTCCCGCCTCACGCCGCAGGATCTGCAGGATGCTCATGCATATCGTCCCCTTTCTTTTGACCATGACGCCGCAAGGAAAATACGGCAAGACCGATCAATATACCAATACAGCCGCCAAGCAGCATGCGGCCGCAGTCATGCCAGAGTGCCGGCGCATAGCCTGCAAGCAGAATATCCCGAAGATTATCACCAGCATAGCTGATTGGCAAAATAAGGGACAAGTCTCCTGCCAGCTCATTCATATCAAATGCCGGCCACGAAAGTCCGCTGTACAAAAGCCCCGGCATAATATAAACCATCGGTGCCTGCAAAGACATTACACGGCCTGGACTGCAGGCTGAAAAAATCTGCATGACCCCGAGTACGAAAAAAGCAAAACAGCCGCCCAGCACAAGCGCATCAAGCCAGCTTCCGCGCATCGGCACCTGAAAGCCATAGACTACAGCCAGCAGGGACAAAAAATACGCTGCAACAGCTGCCAGCCAATATGGTACAAACTTCGCGAGCAGGATGAGCCAGGAAGGATACTCCTTCCCATAACGCCGACGCAGGCACTCGGTAACCAGCACCGGGGCCGCTGCAAGCATCAGCCCGATCTGGAACCCATTGAGCATGAGTCCGGCCAGCATAAAGGGTGCATAGCCTGTCGCCGGATTGTTCAGGATACGTACGCCAAGATGTACCGGATAGGCCATATTCATCGCATCTTTCGGCAGTTTGCCAAGGCCTTCCATCTGCTTCTGCGCAACAGCTACCGAAAAGCTCCTTTGGATTTCCTGTGCAGAGGAAAGTGCAGCATTACCAAACATATTATTGGTTGAATTGACAATAAGCCCGACCTCTGCGCCTGCCCCCGTTTTGACCCGTTTGCTGAAATCACGCGGGATAGCCACAGCTGCCATGGCACGGCTGTCTGCAATGGCCTGCTCCATTTCTTCCTGCGTATCCACATAGCCCTGAATATCATATCGCTCAGAGTCCGCATACATCTGCACCAGTGTCCGGCTCAGACTGCTTTGATCCTGATCATAAATGATGGTTGGAATATGCTTGACCACATTTTGCTGATAAATCACACCAAAAAGCACGGTAAAAAACAACGGCAGGAAAAAAATAATCAGCAGCAAAGGTACGCGCCCGGATAAAAGATATTTTCCTTCATCCCGCATTACCTGAAGAAACTTCATGATGCTTCACCTGCCAGCCGAAACCGCATGCCTGGACGCAAAACCTCCGAATTCACCTGGATTTTTACATTGAAACTGATGATATCGCTGTCATCACCACGTTCACTTGTTGCACGCTGCGTTGCAAACTCAGACTTCTTGCTGATATCCGTAATGACTCCTTGTACCTTTGTTTTGCCATCACGTCCTACAAGTTCCACCTGCTGATTCAGCTGATAACTTGCAAGCTGTGTTTCCGGAACCTTGAGATCAACCCAGTTGTCCAGCGGATCCTGGATTGCAACCAGCGGTGTCCCCTGCGAAATCATCGACCCCTCTTCGATATACTTGGCCGTAATGATGCCATCAAACGGCGCACGGATCTCCGTCTCATCAAGGGAAACATCAAGCTGATCCAAAGCTGCCTGTGCCTTTTCCAGATTCTTTGCAATCGCATTTTCGTTTGCCCGATTTACCTCTGTCTGCATCAGCCCCGAGCCAGCTTTTGCTACAGCAGCCTGTGCCTCCGTATAGGCTGCCTGAGCTGCTTCATATTTTGCATGGACATTATCATATTCCTGCTGAGAAATAACCGCACTGCTTAAAAGTTCTGCGTAACGCGCATCCGTAGAAGCCGTAAGATTCAGATCAGCCTTTGCTCTCTGCGCAGCTGCCTGTGCCTCGCCTAAAGCTGATTGTGTCGTACCGCTTTGCATCCTGGTCGTAGCAGACGCCTGCCCCTGCTGCGCTGTAATGGCCTCGATATTTGCTGCATATTGATTTCTCTGTGCTTCCAGATCACGTTTATCAATATGGGCAATGACCTGCCCCTTTTTGACCGTATCGCCCTCCTTGACCGTAAGCTCTACTACACGCCCCGCAATCTTGGAATTGATATCGATCTCCTTTGCATCGGACCGGCCCCAAAGCTGTTCGTTCTGCGCTTTAGAGCTCGTACCGCAGCCAGCACTCAGACCGAGCACAAGCACCGCAAGTAAAAAAACCGCTGCCTTCCCGCAGGATTTTCCTTGAAAAAACCTCATTTTTTCTTCCTCCTTTGAACATGTTCAATCATTCGATATAAAAAACTGTATGAACATCTCTGTCTCAGCCATCGATGCCCATACCAGAAGATCATCCTACTAATCCATCTCTGAGGGTATTGCCGATTTCCAGCCAATAGTCATCCATGCGATGAATGCGCTGCATGATTTCTTTCTGCTCCTCATCCGGCACCTCAAAAAGCAGCAGCATTACGCGCAAAAGCTCCTGTTGGCAGGCAGCAGCATCCAGCGGATGCTGGAAGTAAAACACCATGACACAGGCCCGCATCGCACCTTTGAGCAGCAGCGCCTTCGTATAATATTCCGGCTCCGTATAGCGGCTGCCAAAAAGCTTCTGCATCATCCCAGCCTGATGCTCAACCATCTTCTCAAACATGATCTTGGAGGTATACCCCTCATAAAAGGTATCACGCACAAGCTCGTTTGCTTCTACTGCACGAAGTTCAACCATACAAAGTGCTGCATACTTGAATACAGCCCTTTCCCCGGCACAATGCTTCTCAATGATATCGATACAGCTCTTCATAAGTTCCAGGACCAAAGCCTGAAAGATATCTTCCTTATTGCGGAACAAATAATATATGCTGCCCGTAAGCACACCAGAATACTGCACAATCTGCCGGATTGTCGTTTTTTTGTAGCCCTGCTGCACAAACAGTGCACGAGCCGTATCCAGAATCTTATGCCGCACAATTTCCAAATGATCGTCCGGCTGCTTCTTTTTTGTCATTTCTGCTCTCTCCTTTGAACATGTTCAACACAATCTTACCTCTTTACCAGCTTTCTGTCAATAAAAAAGTGAGGCTGTACGAAACAGCCTCACTCCATAAACAAAACGGGTTACCAGATAAACAAACCTGCAATCGCAGCAGAAAGCAGCGAGACCAGAATGCCCGACAGCAGCATATAGCCGACATTACGGGAGATCAATTCATTTTTGCTGTCATCGACCATGCCTTTGAAGCAGCCGATGATCATTCCCAGTGTCGAGAAATTTGCAAAGGAGGTAATAAATACCGTAAGCGTACCCTGCAAATGACGGCTGAACGTATCCATGATTGGTCCTACATTGAGCATGACGACGAATTCATTCGTGACCAGTTTGGTGCCCATATACTGTGCAAATTTAAACGCTTCGTCCGCCGGCAGCCCCATGAGCCAGGCAAACGGGAACATGATGCAGCCCAGGATATTTTCAAGCGTAATCGACGGATGAATGAGAATGAGCAGTTTGTCGATAAGTGCCGCAAGTGCCACAAATGCGATGACGTTAGCTGCAATGATGAGGATCAGACGGCCGGCCCCCAGGATAGAATTCCCCAGGAAAGAGAAGAACGGTTCTTTTGCCACGCCATTTTCTCCGATTCTCGCAACCGTATCCTCAGCCTCTTCAATCCTGACCGGATGCAGCAGGTTCGTGACAATCAGTGCATTGATGACATTGAGCGGTACTGCCGTAAGAATGAACTCTGCCGGCATCATCTTTGTGTATACACCGATGAGTGCCGCCGTTACACAGCTCATGGACATCATGGCCAGCGTAAGGTTTCGGTCTGCACGCATCGTCTTGAGCTGCAGGCTTGATACAGCCAGCGCTTCGGTATTGCCCAGGAACATCATTTCAATGGCAAAAAAGGATTCGAATTTCGGCTCACGGCTGATTACCGCAAGCACTTTGCCGATCCATTTGATGATGAACGGCAGTACACCAATATAGGTCAGGATATCAAACATCGGTACGACGAGCAGGATTGGCAGCAAAGCCGAAGTGAAAAAATTCATCTGCGGCACATGGACCCAGTCCGGAAAAGCAAACGCAATACCATCGTAGGCAACACTTACGAGCCAGGTAAATCCGGCTGCTGCCGCGCTCACGATATCACGGCCGATCGAGAACTGCGTGAGGAACCACGCGATGAAAATATTCAGCACGACCAGTGTGCCGACACTGCGCCACTGGATTTCCTTCCGCTTTTTGGAGCAGAGGACACCAATGCCGAGGAATACAATGATACCTAAACAGTTAATCAAAAGATACATGAATAAATCTCCCCCGTAAAAATAAAATCATTCTATTTTACCACACCTGCACAAAATTACAAGGCAAAAGAATACGGCAGGAGCTCTGCAAGGGATACAGCCTTGACCTCACCCTTGAGATTTGCCATGATCACACGCTTCACCTTGAACTCTGCCATCGCCTGCCGGCATGCGCCGCAAGGCGAGCAGGGTCCATCACTGTCCGCAATGATCGCAATCGTATCGATTTCGCGCGCCCCCTCTGAAACCGCCTTAAAAATAGCTGTACGCTCTGCACAATTCGTGATGCCAAACGAAGCATTTTCGATATTGCAGCCGCTGTAGACCTTGCCCTCATGGGTAATGAGGGCCGCTCCTACCTTGAATTTTGAATAGGGACTATAGGAAAACTCCCTGGCCTTCCGGGCCAGTTCAATCAATTCCTGATCTTCCATTCTGCACAACTCCCCTGCTTAATATTTTATGATGTTGTCCTTTTCCACACGGGCATAGACCAAAGGCTCTGCCGCCGGTTTTTCATCACCGATGACAACCGCTTCCTTATACATGCGTTCAGCCTCAGCCAGGGATTCCTGCTTCGAAGTATAGAGGGTCGCAAGCTTCTCGCCCTTCCTGACCTGCTCGCCATATTTCTTCATCATCATGATGCCTGCCGAAAAGTCAATCGGGCTGTCCTTCTTCTCACGTCCGGCGCCCAGTACAACAGAAGCAATGCCGCATTCTTCTGCGTTCATCTTTACGATATAGCCGTCACGGTCAGCCAGCACATCTGCTTTGAACGGTGCCTTCTGGAATTTCTCCGGATCGCGCAGTACCGATGAGTCGCCGCCCTGTGCCTCAACCATTGACGCAAAGCACTCAAAAGCCGACCCGTCAGCAATGGACTTCTCCGCCATTGCACGGCACTCCTCAATCGTTCCCTTGCCTACAAGGTACAGCATATTCTCCGCAAGCTGAAGGCTGACCTCTGTCAGATCTTTCGGGCCATGTCCCTTCAGCACATCCATGGACTCCGTGACCTCCAGCGAATTGCCGATTGCATGTCCAAGCGGTGTATCCATATCCGTAATGAGTGCAACCGTACGCCTGCCGGCGCCTTCGCCGATGGAGACCATGGTCTGTGCGAGCTTGATGGAATCGTCCAGCGTCTTCATGAAAGCGCCGCTGCCGGTCTTGACATCGAGCAGGATGCAGTCACTGCCTGCAGCAAGCTTTTTGCTCATAATCGAGGAGGCAATGAGCGGGATACTGTCAACAGTAGCCGTGACATCGCGCAGCGCATAGAGCTTCTTATCTGCCGGAGCAAGATTGCCCGACTGCCCAATGACACTTACGCCATGCTTATTGACGATATCAAAGAATTCCCTGCGGTCAAGTGCGGTACGATAGCCTGGGATCGCCTCAAGCTTATCCACCGTGCCACCGGTATGCCCCAGGCCGCGGCCTGACATTTTCGCAACCTTGCCGCCGCAGGCAGCAACAATAGGCGCAGCGATGAGTGTTGTTTTATCACCCACACCGCCAGTGCTGTGCTTGTCGACCTTCTTGCCCTGAATAGCCGAAAGATCGATCATATCGCCGGACTTGGCCATAACCTTCGTAAGTTCTGTCGTTTCATGCGCATTCATTCCTTTGAACCAGATCGCCATCAGCATTGCAGACATCTGATAATCAGGAACATCGCCCTTTACATAGCCGTCAATCATAAACTCGATTTCTGCATCCGTAAGCACACCGCCATTGCGTTTTTTCATGATAAGATCATACATTCTCATAGAAACAGCCTCCTCATATTATCTGCGTGTAGTCTGAATTTACATGGCCTTATTTGGTGATTTGCTGCAAAAAGCTTGTTCCTTTCGTCTCGAGCTTCACGCCAAACATCTCAGCAATCGTTGCAGCAATATCCGCAAACGTCGGACGCGTGCCAAGATTCACACCGGCCTTGATGCCCTTGCCCCAGGCCAGGAACGGTACGTATTCACGTGTATGGTCCGTACCAGGTGCGCCAGGGTCGCAGCCATGGTCCGCCGTAATCATCACGACATCGTCCTCTTTCATCTTCGCCATGAACTCCACGAGCTGACGGTCAAAGACAGCTGCCGCGTTGGCATAGCCGTCAATATCGCGGCGATGCCCATACTGCATATCAAAATCTACAAGATTCACAAAGCAGAGCCCCTGAAAATCTTCGTCCAAAGCGGCAATGGCCTTGTGCATGCCATCTTCGTTATTCTCATTGATGCCAAGATGCTTGCTGATGCCGCGTGCTGCAAAGATATCCGAGATCTTGCCTACACCGATGGTCGCAAGCCCATTTTCCTGCAGAGCATCCAGCATCGTCTTTGCCGGCGGCTGCATGGAAAAATCATGGCGGCGCGGTGTGCGTACATAATTCGGATACTCGCCCTCAAACGGGCGTGCAATGATCCGCCCGACAGAATGCTCCCCGGTCATGATCCTGCGTGCCATACGGCAGTATTCATAGAGTTTCTCCGGGGATACAAGCTTTTCATGCGCAGCAATCTGCAGTACGCTGTCCGCGGAAGTATAGACGATCAGTGCTCCCGTCTTTTCATGCTCCTGTCCATAGTCTGCAATGACCTTCGTGCCGGAATAAGGCTTGTTGCAGATGATTTTGCGTCCGAAGGCCTTTTCCAGCCGGTCAATCACATCTGCAGGGAAGCCATCCGGATAGGTAGGAAGCGGGCGCTCAGAAACGATTCCGGCGATTTCCCAATGACCGATGGTCGTATCCTTGCCGCGTGAAAGCTCACGCAAACGTCCATAGGCTCCGGCAGGCTCGGCCTCCTTCGGCTCACAGTCCACACCGTCGATATTGAAAAGGCCGAGCTTTTTCATCTGCGGCGTATCATATTTCGCAGACTTCGCAATCGTCTGCAGTGTATGGCACTCACCATCACCGAACTCCGCAGCATCAGGCTCCGCACCGATTCCATAACTGTCCAGCACGATCAAATAAGCGCGTTTGAATTTTTTCATCGCAAAAACCCCTTTCTGAAAGAATCAGGATGCAACTTTTTTTAAAATCACATTTATCTGAACCTTTATTTTATTCTTTGTTCGTAAATAAATATTTTCTCTCTTACTTATTCTTATTTTAACGGTATTGTGTGCAAAAAAAAAGGACATATGACTGTTTTAAACAGTCAATGCCCTCTTTTCCGCTGATCTCAAAGTTCTTCCTGCCCCTGCTGCCTGCGCGCAAAATATTCACGGTCCAGGATTCCCAGGATAATCAGGTTTTCGTACACACCATCCGTCAGTATGGTTTCCCTGATCAGCCCTTCACGCTGCAGCCCCTCGGATTCATAAACATGCAGGGCTCTCGCGTTATGGTCCTTGCAGTCCAGCCAGCCGCGATGGAACTTCAAGTCATCAAAAGCCCAGGATTTCAAAAGCTTCAGTGTCTCATGCCCATAGCCCTGTCCTTTTACATCGAGGATGATCCTGGTCCATTCGATTTCCTTGGAAGGATTATCCAGACCAGCAATCATCAAAAAGCCAACGTTTTCCTTCGTATCCTTCCGTTCAATAATCAGATGGATGGCTCCCGGCGTATTCAGTGTCATCTGATGGACTTCGCGCGTGTAAGGAATAACATATTTTGCATTCCCCGGCTTATATTCGACTTCCATAATATAGTCCATATCCTGTTCTTCTGCCTGACGAAATTGCAGGCGTTTACCAGTTTTTACGATTTTCTCCATGATATTTTCCTCTTTTCTCAGCAAATCCCAATGGCTTTATTGTATAATGAAGAAGATTAATTTGCAAATTACAATTTATCGGGAAGCTGCGTGCTAAGAAAATTTACGGCCGGGCAATTGG
>CAZTAP010000102.1:0-4097 GCA_964611665.1 uncultured Selenomonadaceae bacterium
GACGGGCCGAGCAATTCCCGCACAACAGCCGGCGGCAGGTCATCCTGACCGATATGCACGCCATCCGCCTCAACGGCAAGCGCAAGATCCACGAAATCATCGACAATGAATGCTGCATTGTATTTCCGCGTAAGCTCCCGGATTTTTTGGCATTCTTCATACATACACCGGTAGGATTTCTTCTTTTCCCGATACTGCAGGAAACGGATGCCGCCCTGCAGCATCTGCTCTGCAGCCTCCGGATTGCTGCGTCCGGCCGATAGCCGTTCCGCCGTAATGCCATAGATGCCGGTGCTCTGAAAACGCTGCATTGCTTCTTTCCTATCCATGCTTTTCCCCCTCCAATACATAGCTCAGCACTGCATCGGCCTCCTTGGCCGCCGCGATCATCACCGCTGGTGCCAGCGGCGGTGCCGCATCAATATCGCTCACTTCATCCCCGATGATACAGAGCTTCGGTCCCAGCCAGCGTGTACGGATACGATCACTGTCCCCATAGCCTGCAATTCCTGATACTGTGACGAGGAATCTGCCCTGCCCCGCAAAGGATTCAGCAAATGATTTTTTGAGCCCTGCCTCGTCAAACGCCTCAGCCAGCAAATCTGCCTGCGCAAAGACCTGCTGCCAGTTCTCAGGGCCCAAAGGCCCAGCAACAGTTCTAAGCTCCAAATCCGGCCGGATGGCACGCAGATTCTCTTCCAACGCGGCAAGCTTCGGCTTGCCGACCTGCGCGAGGAAATAATTCTGCCGGTTCAGGTTGCTCACCGCTACCTCATCAAAATCCGTCAGGATAAACTTCCGGAAGCCGCAGCGAACCAGCAGCATTGCCAGATTGGAACCAAGGCCTCCTGCGCCTGCAATGCCAATGGTCTGTGCCTCGATCGCCTGCAGCTGCTGCTCAGACAAATAGCGCAGCAGCCCCGCACGGAAATCCATCATACGAGTACCTGCCAATCCTTATACACTGGCTGATATCCTTCCTGATAAAGCATTGCTGCCATTTCTTCAATGGTACGCGTATCCGAGATATCGAACTGGCCGGTTTCTTCCCCCTGCGTATGACCGCCAACGGCTGTCGTTGAACCGCCGGAAATCTTCGTAATGCCCAGATAAATCAGATGATTGCGCATCGTCCGGCTTTCCCGCGTAGAAAGCGTGATGCCGCTGCGCGGCATGAACAAGCGATACGCTGTGATATACTGCACGAGATCCTTATCCTGTACGAGGTCCTGTGCCTGAAAGCCGGCCGTGCATGGACGCAGGCGCGGTGTCGAAATCGCAATCTCGATTTCCTTGTATTTACGCTGCAGATAGTCCGCATGCACCCCCGTAAAAAATGCCTCGCTGCGCCAGGTATGAAGCCCGAGCAGCGCCCCGAGGCCAATGCTGCGCATGCCGGCTCGCGCCGCGCGCTCCGGCGCGTCCAGCCGATAGGCATAGTCACTTTTCGGTCCGGCCGGATGCAGCGGCTCATAAGAGGCCTGATCATAGACTTCCTGGAACATCGTCATCCCATCAGCTCCGGCTGCCACAGCCCGCCGATAGTCTGCCTCGCTGAATGCATAGACCTCCAGGCTCACACTGGCAAAAATCTCATTGAGCACCTCTACTGCCGACAGGATATAGTCTACGGAGCTGTATTTCTGCGATTCTCCCGTGAGCACCAGCACCTGCTTAAGGCCGGTTTTGGCAATGGCCTCTCCTTCCGTACGGATTTCTGCCATAGTAAGCTGGCGCCTGGCCACCGGGCTTTCGTGATTGAACCCGCAATACACACAGCGGTTCTCGCAATAATTTGCAATGTACATCGGCGTGAAGAGCTGCATCGTATGGCCGAAATTCTGCACCGTTTCCCGATGGGCGCGCTGCGCCATCAGCTCCAGATAGTCCGCGGCTTTTGGTGCCAGCAAAGTCAGATAATCCATGCGGCCAAGCTGTTTCTTCTGCAGCACGCGCAGCACATCTTCGTCCCGCACGCCGGCAAAAAAGGCCGCAAAATCAAAGTCCGCATAGGTCTGCAGTTCATCCCGAAAATTCCCCATCATACCGCCTCCTCACGCAAAAATCCGGTAAGCGGCGAAGATGCGCTGGCCTGCCCGTCAAGGACCCTGCCCGGACCAGCAAGACAGGCTGCTCTTCCTGCCTGCACAGCAAGCCGGAAGGCCTCTGCCATCTGCAGAGGATTCCCCGCCGTCGCTACCGCTGTATTCACGAGCACAGCCGATGCCCCCATTTCCATGGCCTCTGCTGCCTCGGACGGACGGCCGATACCGGCATCGACTACGATGGGCAGACGGATTTCATCGATGAGGATCTGCAGCATTTCCCGGGTGCGCAGGCCGCGGTTGCTGCCAATCGGTGCAGCAAGCGGCATGATGGCTGCAGCGCCGGCTTCTGCCAGACGCTCCGCCGCCCTGAGGTCCGGATTCATATACGGCAGTACAATGAAGCCTTCCTGCACAAGTTCCTTCGTTGCCCGGATGGTCTCCTCATTATCCGGCAGCAGATAGCGGTTATCCGCAATGACTTCGATCTTGATCCATTCTCCGCAGCCCATAGCCTTTGCCATCTGCGCGATGCGCACGGCCTCCTTTGCCGTACGTGCTCCGGAGGTATTGGGCATGAGTATACAGTCCTGCGGAATATAGTTCAGCATATTTTCCTCAGGAAAATCCATATCTACGCGGCGCAATGCCGTCGTCACGATCTCAGCCCCGGACTCACGGATGGTTTCCTTCATTTTCTCATACGTACCAAATTTTCCTGTCCCGAGCAGAAGCCTGCTCGTAAACACCCTGCCGCCAATCTCCAGCACATCATTTTCTCTTTTCATCTTCAGCCGCCTCCTACAAATGTAACGATTTCCAAACGATCCTGCGGGCACAGAACGACCTCCTGCCAGCATTCTTTTTGCAGGATTGCATCATTGTGCATAACAACGATCTGCTTGTCCTGCAGCCTGCGTCCGGCAAGATAATCACTGAGCCGGATTTTCTCCGGCACCTCTGCCCTCTTGCCATTCACCTGAATTTCCATCTGTCCTCACTTTCTGCCTGACCTGAACAAAAAAACGCGCCCATCCGAATAGGACAGGCGCATCATATGCGTGCAGCAGTGCTTTCCTACGCGGGCATTATCCCGATCAGGTCAAAGGTCAGGTGCTCGAAAGCCCTTTCTCAGCCGCAAACCAGCGGCTCCCTTGCAAACGTATTGTATTGTCTGCCATTATCTGGCAACAAGGTCATTGTAGTCTTTTCCCAAACACTTGTCAACCTGTAACCTTCAACTTTTCCGAATTTCTGCGGTATACCTGTACGGAAAAATCTGCTAAACTAAACGGGTAAAGAACTCTGCAAAAAATTAGGAGGCTTGTCCATGATCCGTCCTGCTGAAAAAAAAGATATTCCCGGCATTCTTGCCATCTATAACGATGCAATCCTGCATACCACAGCCATCTACGACTATACGCCGCATACGCTCGAACAGCGTACTGCCTGGTTCGAGGCCCACCAAAAAGGCGGCTGGCCCGTATTCGTCTGGGAGGAGAACGGCTGCATCGCAGGCTTTGCTGCCTATGGCAGTTTCCGCGACTGGCCGGCCTACAAATATACCATCGAGCACTCCATCTATGTGCATCCGGACTATCGCCGCCGCGGCATCGCACGAAAGCTCATGGAAAAGCTGCTCGCAGCGGCTGAGGAAGAAGGCTATGCCACGATGGTTGCAGGCATTGATTCCGCCAACGAAGGCAGCATCCGTCTGCATGAACAGCTCGGCTTCAAAAATGCCGGCACCATCCGGAAGGCCGGCTTTAAGTTCGGACATTGGCTCGACCTTGTTTTCTATCAGCGCCTGCTCAAGGGACCTGTTCTGCCAACAGAAGGGAAGTATTCACATGCCTAATTATATTTCATCCGTTATCATCCTGATCCTGCTTGCCAATTTCCTTATCTGGGGAATCGTGCTCGGCATCATTTTCTACGCCAAACGCCATAACGGCGAAGGATCATGCCGTTTTTACAAGAGCAAGGGGTTCTGGTACAGCGGCACAACAATCAACAGTCAAAACAACATGCCGAACGACATTCCGAACGACA
>CAZTAP010000102.1:4197-9648 GCA_964611665.1 uncultured Selenomonadaceae bacterium
CCGAACGACATTCCGAACGACAGCTGTGATAATTCCTCATCCAGCAGCAACGATTTCTCCAACGACAGTTCTTCATCTGACCAGGATTCCTACTAACGCACGCCAGCCTTGTACAGTGCATTCATAGTCCCTTCTGCTCTATTTTCGGCAAATCGGCCCCAAAATCATGCGCTCAGACAAACCAACAGACGTACTCGTACGCTATCTGCGCATAAGCCGCCCGGAGCTCCGCTGGCTCCACCTCGCTGCCGACTGCGGCAAGCTCATCGCTGCACTTGATCTCTTTTTGACCCTGTTCTTTCAGAAAATCCCGGCTCGCCCAAAGGGGCTGTCAGATAATCCCGTGCGTTCAGCTTCAGCACAGCTTTTTCTTATAATAAAGCACGCCCGGCAGGGGATTCGGGTAATACGCAGGAATTTCCTCGAACCCAAGATGTGCATAAAGCGCTACTGCGCTTTGCAGGGACTCCAGTGTATCAAGATAAGCCTCCTTATAGCCGATTTCACGTGCATCGGCAAAGGCCCGCTCCATGAGCTTCCTGGACAGGCCACGCCCGCGAAAAGCAGGACGCACATAGAGCCGCTTGAGCTCACAGCTTGTATCACCAAGCGCATGAAATGCCATGCAGCCCGCGAGTGCTCCTTCCACATAGGCCGCATAGATCCTGCCCTGCGGCATGCCATATTTCTGCTCCAGATTCTGCAGTTCCTCATCATAATGCTGAAAATCCAGATCTACCTGCAGGGAATCCGTATACTCCTGAAAAATCTGCCGGATAGCTGCGAGGTCATCATAACCGAGGCATATTTCAATCTTTTCCATTTTCTTTCCTCCTAAGCGGCGTATTTTTCACTGTTTGCCCGATACGCCATCATCTGTGCCATTCCTGTCCAAAATCCTGCTGAGCTCTGTAACCGCCCGCACCAGCCGCTCTCTTTCCCTGACGGGTATATGTTCAAGCTGAAGCCGCACACGTTCATCTGATTTTTTTTCAAGCGCATGATAAACGGCCTCTCCGTTGGTCGTAAGCCAAAGACATTTCTTCCGGGAGTCTGCCTGAGACGCCAGACGCTGCAAAAGGCCATTTTTCTCAAAACCTTTGAGAAGCCGCGCCACATAGCTGCGATCCATATCCAGATAAACTGCGATGCTGTTGGCCGAGCAGCCTGGCTGACGGCCGATTTCCATGAGAATCCTGGCCTGCGCAAGGGTATAGTCTGTTCCCAACGCATATTTATCAAAAACGCCCAGAATCCGCGCATAAAAGCGGTTGAATTCGCGCATCGACGCAATCAATTCTTGTTCCTGCATCCTCATCCCCCCAATGGATTCATCTTAGCATATTTTGTGGACTATGTCCACAATTATTGAATTGCCTGGAAAAATACAGTTCTCGGGGAAATGCACTTACACACAAAAGTGTCCGGTTGAGATATTGAACTTGCAATCGAATAACCTTTATTGTAATAAAAAGCCCTCCATGTTATGATAAATTCGATGAAATCTATAAAAACTCTGAGGTCTTTCTATGAAAATCACAATTAAAGAAATTGCTGCCATCGCCAATGTACACCGCTCTACCGTCGACAAAGTACTGCATCACCGCGAGGGAGTAAGTGATGCAGTACGCAGCAAAGTACAAAAAATTATTGACGAAGTCGGATACGAATCAAATCCACTCGGCAAGGCACTTAAGCACCAAAAGGAAAAAATTCTGCTGGCGGCTGTGCTCGTCAAGGTCGATGCACTGACCGAACTCCAACAGGGCATCCAAAATGCTTATACTGACTATAAAAACTTCAACATCGAGATTCAGTACTACACCATCGATTATCCCCAGGCAGAACAGCAGGCTAAAATACTGCGTGCTCTGGCATTAAGCGGATGCTCCGGCATTATTGTCAGCCCGCTCGACCACCCGGACGTAGAAGCAGCCCTGCAGGAACTCCACACGGCCAATATACCTCTTGTCACCCTGAATATCGACTGCCGCAGCAAAGCCAGCCGATTGTGCTTTATTGGACAAAATATGGAAAAAGCCGGCCGTACTGCAGCACGTATGGCGGATATCCTGCTCGAAGGCCGTGGCCGCGCAGCTATTCTCGGCAGCAGTAACCCACTTCTGCCCGTAAGTGGGCGTGAACAGGGTTTTCGCAATTATATGGCCGAATCTGCCCCGCGTATGCATATCATGCATACGATCGATACAAACGAAAATCCTTCCCAGGCATATCAGCAAACCATCGCCTTGCTCAAAAACGATCCACCAGATATCATCTTTGCCACAAGCGGCTGTGTCGCAGAAATCGGCAACGCCCTAAAAACACTGCCCGCGGAAAAGCGTCCCTACCTTATTTGTTTCGAACGTTATCCCTCGATTGAAACACTATTACAGGATGGTACCATTACCTGTACAATCAGCAGTGATTTATTGACCCAGGGCTATGAGGGCATAAAATATCTTTTTGAATTCATCTTATTCGAACGTCGTCCTTCTCAGGATGCATTTTATATGCCCATTGGAATCCTGCTCAAAGAAAACCTTTGAACGAATAAAAATTTTACGAAAATTTTCAAAAACCATGAAAAAACACTTGTATTTTTTCATGGTTTTGTTATACTTATCTTAGTGAGCGAGCTCGAGCTCGTATTTTTTAAAGCATTCAGCGAGCTCGAGCTCGCAAGCAAAGTCGATGGAACGCAGTGGACAGCTTTTCATCACCCGGCAATCAAATAACTCGCAAAGAAGAAAGAAGGCAGATCTCTATGATGGAACTCTCTATCTGTACTGACGTATTCGGTAAAATCCCGTTCACAGAAATGCTCGATAAGGTTAAAGCCTATGGCATTCCGGCCATCGAACTCACAACCGGCGGCTGGGGCGGCTGCTTTTTCGTGCCATCTGCAGAGGAACTCATCAAAAATCCCGACAAACTCAAGATGTTCAAGGCTGAAATCGACAAACGAGGGCTCAGCATCTCCGCCCTCAATTGCTCCGGCAATCCGCTCATCGATACCCCCATGGGGCAGGCACACAGCAAGACCATCCATGACACGGCCGTGCTCGCTGGCCTGCTCGGGGTCAAGACCATCGTGACGATGTCTGGTCTGCCGGCTGGTGCTCCCGGAGACAAGACCCCGAACTGGATTACGTCCACGATTTCCTGGCCCGAATTCAACGGAGTAAACTACATGGCCGAAACACAAAAATACCAGTGGGAAACAGCTGCCGGATGGTGGAAAGAATTCGCTCAATTCGCCAAAGATAACGGCATCAAGAAAATTGCCATCGAAGAATTCCCATGCCAGCTTGTCTATAACGTGCGCAGTCTCAACAAGCTCATCGAAGCCGTCGGACCAGAGCTCGGCCAGATGATTGGCATGAACCTGGATCCTTCCCATCTCATGATCCAGGGTGCTGACCCAATTGCCGCCGCCCGTGCACTCGGCCAGAAGATTTTCTACATGCATGGCAAGGATGCCCGCATCGAGCGCGGCCTTGCTGATATCGACGGTCTGCTCGAAAACCTGCCGGTCACAGCATCTGCTGAACGTACCTGGAACTACGTTGCTGTCGGCTGCGGCAAGGATCTCCAATGGTGGAAGGAATTCTTCTCTGTCGCTCATATGATGGGCTACAACGGCTATGTCTCCCTCGAAATGGAAGACCTGACCATGAGCGCAGACGCAGGTCTCAGCACCTCCATTGCTGCACTTAAGGCTGCGGTCAGCCAATAAGCACGCTCCTTTGCGAGCTCGAGCTCGCAAAGCAGTTCTTTTATGAAAAATAAAAACAAACTTTATTCAGGAAAGGATCGATCCTCATGAAAAACGGTGAACTTCAACTCGGACTTATCGGCGCAGGCGGCATTGGCCGCACACATATCGAACGCATCAATACCACTTTGCAAGGCGCACGCGTCGTTGCTGTTTCAGACGCAATGCAGGAACACGGCCGAAAGGTCGCAGCAAGCTATGGCTGTACGTTCTTTTCCAATGGCGAAGAGCTTATCCATCGTCCGGAGATCGATGCCGTCATTGTTACAACCATCGATCAGTTCCATGCACAGTATGTAAAAGCAGCGATCAAAGCTGGCAAATATGTCTTTTGCGAAAAACCACTTGCTCCAAAAGCAAGTATATGCCGCGAAATCGTCGATGCAGAAATTGCTGGCGGCAAGCAGCTTGTACAAGTCGGCTTTATGCGCCGTTATGATTATGGTTATCGTCAGCTCAAAAAATATATTTCCGAGCGCACCTACGGCGAGCCCTTGATGCTGCACTGCGCACATCGCAACCCAAGCGTACCGGAAAGCTATGATACGCCTATGGCCGTCGAGAATTCCATGATCCACGAAATCGATGTGCTGCGCTGGCTGCTCAATGAAGACTACGCAACTGCAGAGGTAGTTTTTCCCAAGAAAACACGTCATGCACATAAAAATCTCCAGGATCCTCAAATTATGATGCTCACGACAAAATCCGGCGTGCGCATCGATGTTGAAGCTTTCGTCTGTGCAGGCTATGGCTATGATATCAAATGTGAGGTCTGCTGTGAGGATGGCATCATCAGTCTGCCTGAACCATCCAACGCCATGATTCGCACCAATGCCTCCCGCATTTATCCGATTTGCAAGGACTGGTCTGATCGTTTTGTCGATGCCTATAATACAGAATTCCAGGAATGGATCAACTGCTGCAAAGCAGGCCGTGTCGACGGACCTTCTGCCTGGGATGGCTATGTCGGCCAGGTAACCGCAGCAGCTGCTTCCAAAGCACGCGATACGCAGACTATAGTAAAAATCGACCTTGAGGAATGCCCGGATTTCTATAAATCGAAAAAAGCTGCCCCCATGCCAAGATAAAGCAGAGGTACAAGCAAACAACAGGCAGCGAGTTGATATCTCCCGCCTCGTTGAAACCTCAAAGGCAGGTCTTTCTCTGGAAAGTCTTGAACAATGGCGTTACAAAAATACACTCAGTGAATTTTGCAGGGACAGTTTTCTGCCCCTGCAAACACTAAAGGAATCTTTACCTGCATGATTGCAAAATATTATCTAAATATTCATCATTGAATGTTATTACCGATTTTTGCATTGGCCTGGCCTTTCCCGTCCTGCTTGATCAGTTTGGCCTCTTCATGACCTTTATGTTTTTCGTTTGCAGCGGTCTCGCTGCCATGCTTTTCGTCAAGACCTGCGTACCAGAAACCAAGGGACGTACATTGGAAGAAATCGAGAAATCCTTCCGCAGTTATGGCAAAGAGAAAACAGAAAACATCGAATGCCATACCAATTGATAGCGCTGCCTCCAAAATCTAAATAGAACTTTCGCTTGTTTGTGGCCTGCACCCTCTCGCAGGCCAATTTTTTTAACCAGATGGCATCCCAAAAGTGAAAAATCAAAAAACTTGTAAAAAACTCAAAAAAATTACAATTTATGCGAGACAA
>CAZTAP010000103.1:0-9626 GCA_964611665.1 uncultured Selenomonadaceae bacterium
AAAATTATCCATGGAAAAACTGCAGGAACTCGGCCGCATGAATGGCCTGCTTTAAGGAAACGCACAACACCGGGCATAGCTGCTATTAGCTATGCCCGGTGTTGTGTGTGGAAGATAAATTACCGTTTGTCGAGCGGTGGCTATGCCAACGCAGCAGATGGAAATTCAGGTATTTCGTGCACGCTGCACGATTCAGTACTTCATGATCGAGCCGGGGAAATGCAGAGTGGCGAAGTAGTCATCGAGCGTTTCGGCGCGGCGGATGAGCTTTACGCTGCCATCCTCCTGCAGCAGGAGCTCGGCACTTCTGAGCTTGCCGTTATAGTTGAAGCCCATAGCATGTCCGTGGGCGCCGGCATCATGGATGATGAGGCGGTCGCCAATGTCGATTTTCGGCAGCTTGCGGTCGATCGCGAATTTATCGTTGTTCTCGCACAGCGAACCTGTCACATCATAGGTGTGATCACAAGGCTCGTTCTCCTTGCCCATGATCGTGATATGGTGATAAGCACCGTAAAGAGCCGGACGCATGAGGTTGGCCATGCAGGAATCGAGGCCGATATAGTCTTTATAGGTCTTCTTTTCATGGAGTACGGTGGAAACGAGATAGCCGTAAGGACCGGTAATGGCACGACCAAGCTCCATAGCAATCGCGAGGCCGTCAAGGCCGGCCGGCTTGATGATCTCTTCATAGGCTTTATGGATGCCCTCGCCGACGTATTCCAGATCGACAGCGTCTTCTTCCGGACGATAAGGGATGCCTACGCCGCCGCCAAGATTGACGAATTCGAGACAGATGCCGAGTTTTTCCTTGATTTCTGCCGCGAGGTTAAACATGAGCCGCGCGGTATTGATAAAGGAATCAGCATGGAGCTCATTGGAAATCACCATGGTGTGCAGCCCGAAGCGCTTTACGCCCTTTTCCTTTGCCATACGGTAAGCATCGAAAAGCTGATCGTGCGTAACACCATATTTTGCCTCTTCCGGCTTGCCGATGATATCATTGCCCTCGATGAGCGAGCCAGGATTATAGCGGAAGGAAAGGCAGCTCGGGAAGCCGGCGTTCTTTTCCAGGTATTCGATATGGGAAATATCATCAAGATTGATGATGGCACCGAGTTCAATGGCTTTCTGGAACTCGTCTGCCGGTGTATCGTTGGAGGTCAGCATGATCTTTTCGCCCTGGATGCCGGCCGCATCCGAAAGCAGGAGTTCAGCAAGCGAGCTGCAGTCAGCTCCGGCACCTTCCTCGCGCAGGATCTGCAGAAGATAAGGATTCGGGGCGGCTTTTACGGCATAATGCTCACGGAAGTCCGGTGCCCAGGCAAAGGCCTTGAACAGGCGGCGGATATTCTGACGGATGGCCTTTTCATCATAAATATGGAAAGGCGTCGGGTATTTCTTGATGATTTCCTCGAGGTTTTCCTGTGAGATCGGGAAGTTTTTTTCTGACATAGCGTTTCCTCCATTACATTTACTTTTACAGGGTATAGAAAAGCGGTTTGCAGGAGAGAATCCAGGCAAACCGCGCGTGTGCATCGCTAGTAGCTCTCCATACGTTTGTATGACAATTCCATGCTTGTTCAGCCTGGAACCAACAATATCCCTTTGCCATCGAAATATCATTTCGGCGGTATTCCCTTTGACTGTCCCTCAAAGCCTGGAAGCTCCGGACAGCGACTCATGAAGGCCGCGCCTCTACCTGTAAATATCATATTTTGTCTGGCTTAATTATAACAAGCACCCCGAATGATGTCAATTGAAAATCATAATCAATACAAAAAAGCTGCCGCATTTTTTGCGGCAGCACGGCAGTATTGTTCAATTCTCCAAATAAATGGCTGGATCGACACCAAGGGTGCGAATGAAATTCAGGAGCTCGGTATCCTCCAGTACAAAATTGATCGTATCTAACGGGCATTGGCTCAGGTCGACGTTCATTGGGCGGGAAAGAAGCTGGCCGTTTGGACGCGCGAAAACACAGACGATCGGCGTGCGTGTCTTGCCAAAGGTGGTCTTCTTGACGATGGCATAGCCGAGCTCGGTTTTCATGACTGTACCGACCGGGTAGATAGCTACATTATCAAAGAAAAGATGCAGCAGCTCCTCATCGAACTGTCCGTCGGAGCAGTTCGTCATGATCTTGTAGACGACATTCGGTTTATAAGCTTTTTTGTAAGGCCGGTTGCTGGACAGGGCATCATAGACATCGGCGATTGCAACAATGCGTGCGAGCGGATGGATGTTCTTGCCCTGCAGATGATCCGGATAGCCGCTGCCGTCCATGTGCTCATGGTGCTGTCCGGCGATATTGCCCAGCGTAGAAGCCATGAGATTGTTGAGCTCGCGCAGTTTTTGCCGGCCGGCAGCGGGATGGCGGCGGATGATTTCGAACTCGTCATCACTCAGGGCTGCAGGCTTATTCAGGATATCTACCGGCACGACGACTTTGCCGATATCGTGCAGCAGTGCACCGAGCGTAAGCGTAAGCAGCTTTTCACGGGAAAAGCTGCAGAGTGTGCCGAGCATGGTGGAAAGAACAGCGACATTGACCGAATGAGCAAAGGTATACGTATCATGCAGCCGGATATCGGTAATCTGGATCAGATTATTGTGCTTGGACATGATATCGAGCAGCAGCTCCTCAGAAGTCGTCTGCAAAGAGGATACATCGATGCGTTCGGAGTTTTGAAAATCGCGGAACGTATCAAAGACCGTATGGATGGCCTTGACGCGTGTCTTCTCGGCAACAACGTCTTCCGGCGGGGGCAGCGGATGCTCTGTATTCAGTGAGGTAACATGGACTTCCTTGACGCCGAGCTTTTTGAGCCGGGCGATATACTGGTCGTTCAGCGGTGTTCCCTTGGTGATATAGCTTGCCCCCCGGGAATTGTAAATGCTTTGCGCTGTGACCATGCCTTGTCGTAGATTTCTCGAAGCTAAATTAATCATAAAAAAACACCTTATCTTTGTTTAGATCTTGTTTAGATAATTTTATGTAGATAAAAAAACTGCAGGATCGATATTGATCTGGTGAATAAAATGGTACAGCTCAATATCAGAAAGGACTTTTTCGATGACATCGGCGGGACATTGCCGCAGGTCGACCAGAAAAGTTTTCTCCAGCGGCTTGGCCGAAGACGTCGCGAATACACAGAGGATAGGAGAGAGCGTCTGTCCGAAATCGACCTGCTTTACGATGCCATAGCCGAGGCGCGTTTTCATAATCGTTCCAATCGGGTATACAGCAACATTGGCAAAGAAAAGACGCAGCAGCTCCTCATCGAACTGCCCCTCCGAACAGGTTGTCATGATGCGATAGGCGACCGATGGCATATAGGCCTTTTTGTAAGGGCGTGTGCTCGTGAGTGCATCATAAACATCAGCGATGGCCACGATGCGGGAAAAACGATGGATCTGATCGCCCTGCAGATGATTGGGATAGCCGGAGCCGTTCAGATGCTCATGATGCTGCAGGGCAATCGTGGCAACCAGGGCGGAGGGCAGCATCAGCTTTTTCAGCTGCTGTCTTCCCGTCTCCGGATGCATGCGGATGATATCGATTTCATTTTGATCGAGCCTGCCGGGCTTGTTCAGGATTGTATCGGGGATGACCAGCTTCCCGATATCATGCAGCAGACCGCCCAGCGTGAGATCAAGAAGATTCTTCTTGGAATAATGGCACAAGAGTCCGAGCATGGCTGACAGGATCGCTACATTTACAGAATGTGCAAAGGTATAGGTGTCATGCAGACGCAGATCCGTAAGCTGGACCAGATTGCGCCTTTGGGTGAGCAGGTCCAGCAGAATGGTCTCAGATATATCATGCAAAGGATCCAGGGAAAGATAGTCCTCCCGGTCAAGCTGCTGAAAGACATCGAATATCCGATGGATTGCGGAGATCCTGGTCTTTTCCTGGACGATATCATCCGGAGGAGGAAGCTTCAGGGCAGGATCAAGCGAAGTGACATTCACATCATCGATGCCGATGCGCTGCAAGCGCTCAATGTAATGATGATTGAGTGACATGCCCTTGGTAAGATAGCTTGCACCGCGCGAATTATAAATGCTCTGTGCGGTGATCATACCGTCCCTTAATTTTTTTGTGGATAATTTTATCATACAAAACACCCATGTTTAAATGACATACTTTCTTTAATCATACAATATTTCTTTCCAAATTAAAAGAGAATATTTTTAAAGCTATCCATCTTAAGTCCTGCTTCGTTGCGAAATGCTGACTTTTTTGATATACTGTTAGCTGGAATGTAAGGAAATGGGGAATGAGCATGCGGAAAACGCGCCATCCAAAGCGCAGTTATAAACGTGTTATTATATTAGGAATTATTTTGTTGGTGCTTCTGATTGCCGGGGCAGCAGCTTTTTTTAACGGAGGTCTGCATCGCAGGAGTACGGCGGATGCAGGTCTGATGACATCTGCATCGGAGGTCCATGTGATGATCATGGGCGTGGACAGCCGCAAGGACGATATCGGACGCAGCGATACGCTCATGATTGCGACGGTGGACCCGAAGCAGCAAAAGGCAGGGCTTCTGTCCATCCCGCGTGATACGCGTGTGAAAATTGAAGGAAACGGCTATGATAAAATCAATGCGGCGTATGCCTATGGCGGCCATGAGCTCACGAAGAAAACGGTAGAGAGCCTGCTGGATGTGCCGGTCGATTACTACATCATCATCGATATCCATGCATTCGAACGCATCATCGATGCAATCGGCGGCGTTGATATCGATGTAGAAAAGCGCATGCATTACGAGGATCCCTGGGATGATGATGGCGGCCTGGTCATCGACCTCTATCCGGGGGAACAGCATATGGATGGCAAAAAGGCGATCCAGTATGTACGCTATCGTGATGGCGAGGGCGATATCGGGCGGATCGGCCGTCAGCAGAAATTCATGAAGGCCGTTCTGGAACAGGTGCTGTCACCGCAGATCCTGCCGAAACTGCCGGATATATTAAAGGAAGTCAGCTCGGCAGTGAAGACGGATATGTCCCTGCAGGATATGCTGAATTTCGCAAGCCTGCTCAAAAAAGTCCATGATAACGGGCTTACGGCGGAGATGGTGCCGGGCAAGCCTGCTTATCTGCAGGATATCAGCTACTGGATACCGGATATCCCTGCGCTGCGCAAGATGCTCGCTGAGGAAATCGGCATTGCAATGAATGATGATTTGCAAAATGCAGCGGACCAGGCTGCTGAGGAATACAAGAAGAGTCTGCCGAAAGATATCACACTCGTAGAGAGCAGTGAAAAGAAGAGCGCGAAAGATGAGCCTAAGGATGCACCGGCCAAGCCGAATGAGATCTCTGTGCTCGTCATCAATTCGAGCGGCATCAACGGTGCCGGAGCACAGGCAGCGGCGGCACTGCAGAAAAAGGGGTTCATCATCTCCGGCGTAGAAACCGGGAAGACGAGCTCGCGTGAGCAGACGACGATTACGACATCTACGCAGAATACGGAGCTGTTTTATGGTATGCCGTTTACTTGTACGATCATGAGCGGCGGCGAGAAAAATCAGGCGGTTGTGAATATCGGCCGGGATTATAAAAAGAAGTGAAGGAAACGCTGATGAATAAGGTGGTTCAGATAGGACAAACTGGGCTGCCGGATGAATCAGCGTTTCCTGCAGGAAGGCCCCTCTGGGGCCTTCTTTCCGTAGACGAACAAATATTCTTATGATAAAATAAACAGGGACAAAAATAATGAGGTGAACGGTTTGAGTACATTAAAGGTCAATGGGCTGGCAAAGTCCTTTGGGATAGATAATCTTTTTCATGAGGTAAGCTTCGAAGTCACGCGCGGAGACAAGGTCGGCTTCGTCGGAGCAAATGGCGCGGGCAAGACGACGCTGATGCGCTGTCTGATGGGACTGCAGGAATATGATGCGGGAACAATCCAGTTCGATAGTGCAGATACCATCGGCTACGTAGAGCAGCAGGCGCAGTTCAGCGACGGCACGCTCTATGAGGAGTTCAAGCATGCATTTGATGATATCATCGCACTGGCAGAGCGCAAAAAAGCGCTGGAAAAGGCCATCGGGCAGGAGCCGGACGAGGCTGCAATGGAAGCTTATGGCAAGGTGGTGGAGCGCTTCGAGCAGCTCGGCGGCTATGACTATGAGAGCCGCATCCGGCGCATTGCTTTTGGCCTGGGGTTTACGGATGAGGATTTCCAAAAGGAGGTTGCGCATTTTTCCGGCGGCCAGCGCACGCGCATCTGTCTGGCCAAGGCACTTCTCCGGGAGCCGGACTTTCTTTTCCTCGATGAGCCGACCAACCATCTGGATATCGGTATGATTGAATGGCTGGAAGGATTCCTGCAGAGCTATCCGGGCGGCGTGCTGCTCATTTCGCATGACCGGTTTTTCCTGGATAAGGCGACGACGCGCATCATCGAGATCGAGAACAAAACGATCACCAGCTATGAGGGAAACTATACCTATTTCATGCGTGTGAAGGCAGACCGCCGTGCAGCACTCAAGTCTGCCTATGAAAAGCAGCAGGACCATATCAAAAAGACAGAAGAATATATCCGGCGCTACAAGGCCGGCATCAAATCGAAGCAGGCACGCGGCCGGCAGAGCCAGCTGAACCGTCTTGAACGCATTGTGCTGCCGCCGGAGAGTGCCGCCTTTAACTATTTTTCCTTCAATGCGCCGCCGGAATGTGCACAGCGCGTTGCGGAGATGGAGGATGTTTCTGTTTCGTTTGGCAGCCATATGGTGTTCCAGCATCTTTCCCTGCTCATCCGCAAAGGCGATGGTGTGGCAATCGTAGGGCCGAACGGCGCGGGCAAGACGACTTTGCTGCGCCTGCTCATCGGAGAGCTCGAATCTCCGACCGGACGTGTGAAGATCGGCAGCCGCGTGAAGATTGGATATTTTTCACAGCAGCATGAAGGGCTTCATCCGGAGAATACGATTCTCGATGAGCTGCTTTATGAATATGGGATTACGGAGGAGCAGGCCAGACGTTATCTTGGGGCATTTTTGTTCCATGGGGATGAAGTTTACCGGCGCATCGGTGAGCTCTCGGGCGGAGAGCAGTCGAGAGTTGCCTTTTTGAAGCTCATGCTTACGGGGGCGAATTTCCTCGTACTCGATGAGCCGACCAACCATCTCGATATCCCGGCCAAGGAAGCGGTGGAAGAAGCACTCATGGCATTTCCGGGCACCTTCCTGACGGTCTCGCATGACCGTTATTTCCTGGATAAGGTATCGAACTGCACGCTTGAGCTGGAGGACGGCGTACTCACAGAATATCTTGGGAATTACAGCGATTACCGCATGAAAAAGGAAATCGCGCAGCAGGAGGCGGCAGAGGAGCGTGAGGCTGCCCAAAAGGCTGCGGCGAAAAAAGCGGAGGCGCAGCGCGGGCAGACAGCGGCTGCAGAGACGGAAGAAAAAAAGGCAGAGCCTGCCCAGGCCGGGCAGGAGGCGGCGCGGCGCAATGCCATCCAGAGCATGAGCGACAGCAAGCGCGAGGAAATGATCCAGCGTGCTGAAGCTGAGATTGCCATGGCAGAGGCAGAGCTCAAGGGGCTGGAATTCCAGATGAATGATCCGGAGGTCCAGAGTGACCCGCAAAAGAGCGCAGAGATTGCGGCAGAATACGCTGCCAAGGAAAAGGAAATCGAAGAAAGATATATCCGCTGGGAACAGCTTACACAGTAGCAGGAGGACAGCCGAATGGAAGAAATGGAAGGTACGGTAGACAGCATCATATGGGCAAGTGACGATGGCAGATTCGCTGTATTCCGCCTGCGTCCGGAACGCCAGCACGGTACGGTGAGCGTCACGGTGAACGCCCCTGCTCCGCTCGTGGGGCAGGAGCTGCTTTTGCAGGGGGACTGGGTGAAGCATCCACGCTTTGGCGACCAGTTCAGGGCTGCCTCCATGAAAGTATCGGCTCCGACAAGCCTCGCGGGCATCGAGAGGTTCCTGGCTTCTGGTGCGATTGATGGCATCGGACCGGCAACCGCCAAGCGCCTCGTAGCGAAGTTCGGCAAGGAGACGCTTGAGGTCATTGAGTTCCATCCGGGCAGGCTCAAAGAGGTCGAAGGCATCGGCAAGAAAACGGCGGAGAAGATCTATTCTTCTTACAAGGCACAGTCCGAGCTGCGGGAGGTCATGGTCTGGCTTGAGACACGCGGTGTTTCCGGCACGTATGCTGCACGCATCTTTGAAAAGTACAGCTCGTTTTCCCTCGATGTGCTGGAGCATCATCCGTATCAGCTCGCGCGTGAGATCGATGGCATTGGCTTTGCAACAGCCGATGCCATCGCAGCCGGCTCGGGCGTGGAAAAGGATGATGCGGCCCGTGTTGCTGCCGGTATCGACTATGCACTGCTGCAGATTTCGCTTTCGGGGCATTGCTGTATCCCGGAAGGACCGCTTGCGGACCGCACAGCGAAGCTCCTGCAGGTCGGGCGCGGGCAGGTGCGTGAGGTCCTGAAAAGCCAGCTGCAGCAGCAAAGACTGGCGGCAGAATCCGTGGGCGGCGAAGTCCTCATCTATCCGCAATACCTTTATCAGGCTGAGAAAAAGACGGCCATGGACCTTCTCTATCTGCAGGAAAAAGCAGAGCAGCTATCGGTTGACGAGCCGCTGCAGCTCGTGCATGACTGGGAAGAGTCGGTCGGACTGGAGCTTGCGGAAAAGCAGCGCGAAGCTGTGGCCGGAGTACTGCAGCATGGCATCTTCGTGCTCACCGGCGGGCCGGGTACAGGCAAGACTACGGTCGTACGCGGTATGCTTGATGTACTGGAGCTGCAGGGACTCAGGATCCTGCTCGGCGCGCCGACCGGACGTGCGGCCAAGCGCCTTTCCGAGGCGACCGGGCGCAAGGCCATGACGGTGCACCGTATGCTTGAAGCACAGGGCGGGCGCACGGAAAATGGTGCTTCGATGTTCGCGAAAGACTCCGATGAGCAGCTAGAGGCCGATGTCATCATCCTGGATGAGGTCTCCATGATGGATATTGTGCTCATGCAGCATTTTCTGGAAGCCGTGCCGGCTGGCTGCCATGTCATCCTCGTGGGAGATGTGGATCAGCTTCCGGCGGTAGGGCCGGGCTCGGTGCTCAAAGACATCCTGCGCTCCGGGGTCATCCCGAGCGTGCGGCTTACCGAGGTGTTCCGTCAGACAGAGGAAAGCTCGATCGTGCTCAACGCGCATGCCATCAATGCGGGGCGTATGCCGGTCTGCGTGCCGGGCAGCGATTTCCAGTTCATTGAGATCAATGATTCGTCCATGGCGGCGGAACGCATCGTGAGTCTTTGTGCGCAGGAACTGCCCAAGGAAGGCTTCGATGTGCTCAATGAGGTACAGGTGCTCTCACCGATGCACCGTCAGGACTGCGGTGTAGAGAACCTGAATCGTCAGCTGCAGGCCGCGCTCAATCCGAAGTCGCCCTATAAGGCAGAGTTCGTGAACAGTACCCAGATCTTCCGCCTGGGTGACAAGGTCATGCAGACGCGCAATAACTATACGAAGAACGTATTCAATGGAGATATCGGCTTTATTGAGAGCCTTGAAGAAGGAAGTCTCACCGTGCGCTATAGTGAAGAGCTCGCGGCGGACTACGAGCGCAGCGAGCTTGGC
>CAZTAP010000104.1:0-7812 GCA_964611665.1 uncultured Selenomonadaceae bacterium
AACTGCCAGGTCTTGATTGCCTCATTCGCCGTAAAGCCATGTACCTGATGCGTAATCTTGTTTTTGCTCTCTGCCGGTGCCGTTGGCGGCTTGAGATAAAGTGCTGAACAGCACATGATGACCATATAAGCAGCACCCAGAATGAGGAAATTGTCCACCAGCCCATAAGCCGCCGTAAGATGCTGCATCAAAGGGCCTGCGATGAGGCTTGCAAAGCCGAAGCCCATGATGGCAAGGCCCGTAGCAAAGCCGCGATTGTTCGGGAAATATTTGACAAGCGTGGACACCGGTGTGATATAGCCAACACCAAGACCAATGCCGCCGATGACCCCATAAAACGCATAAAGCAGCATGAGATTCTGCGCCGAAAGCGCATAAGCCGTACCGAACATGCCTGTGCCAAAGAAGCACATCGAAATAAGGCCGCTTTTCTTCGGGCCAAGCTTTTCTACGAAACTTCCCAGAAAACCTGCCGACAACCCGAGGAACAGGATTGCAAGGGAAAATGTCCAGGTCGTTTCCTTCAACGACCATCCCATCTGCTGCATGATTGGGCGCGTAAGCACACTCCAGGCATACACACTGCCGATACAGATATGAATGCCGATAGCAGATAAAGCAATAAGCCAGCGATTTCTCATAGAACATACCATCCTTTCTGAAACAAAACATAACATGTTTGAAGAGGATCCTGCCGCACGCAAAAAACCGCCTGGGTAAGATTCTCTTTGCCCAGACGGTCGGCTTATTACTACTCTGCAGTACACGTGGTCAGTTCCACTCATCCGTCAGTCCTGCACAGCATATTCTTTTGTTGGATTACAAGCTCATTATAGCAATGGAAAATTCCAGTGTCAAGAGCTCTGCAAAGTTTTATTTTTCAATATTTATCATCATCATACATGCGATAGCGGTTCGCGCCATAGCTCTCAGCCTGCTGCAAAGCACGGGCTGCCTGCCCACGCATAATGCTGTAGCTCATCGTATTGGAGCCCGTGGCAGCGATGCCCATACCGCAGGATACCGAATGGAAATCCTGCAGCTGTACGCGCAGGAAAAGATCGATGATATGCTGCGCACGTTTCTCAATGATATCAATGGACAAACGCCCGCAAATGAAAATAACAAACTCATCCTCACTGATCCGCCCCAGGATATCCGCTCCACGGAAATCCGAACGCACCGACTCGGCAATCGCACGAAGATAACCATCACAGGCCATACCACCCACGCGCTGCCGCGCCTTTTGGAAGCTGTCGATGCCCAGAATGAACAGTACGCCTTTCTCTCCCTGCTCCATCCCCTGCAGGCGCTGATCGATCAACGCCTCAACGGTCTCCGCATTGTAAAGACGGGTCAAAGGATCGCGCTGGACGCTCTCCACCAGACGATTGTGCTCCATGACCTCTTCATTGATATCCTCGGTATAACCAGCAATCGCATAAACTTTTCCAGTCTCATCCGCAAGGCTGCGATAAGCCGTGCGATACCAGCGATATTCCTCTGGTTCTGTCAAACGTGCATTGTATTCTATGGTTCCCGTCGTCGGCTTATGGCAGGCCGCCAGCATATCACCAAGGATTTCCCTGCGCTTTCCTTCCTCTTCATTGATGCTGGTAAGGAAAAAATTCTGGAATCCCTGCCTGCGCTGTTCGATGCATTGCCCGTCTGACATCATCCGCGTATAAAACACTTCGTCTGTACGCACATCATACTCAAACGTAAATACTTTGAATTTCTCAAGCATCAGCGTAAAAATTGCATCCTTCTGGCGCAGACGCCGCTCGCGGCGCATACTTTCTTCCTGTGTCATTTCCAGAGCTTCCCTTGTCTGCTCAAACAATTTTGCGCTGATGATCCCCCCGCGTACCTCTTCTTCATTTTCTGTCTCATGATCATGCATAACAGAATTCATTTCTCCCACCTTTTTCCTATATAATTAAACTTCAGTCCCTAAGTCTATTATATGACAATCTCAGACTTTTTTCAAAAAAATTTATCATATTTTCCTAGAAAAACATGCAATCCTGGACAAAATTCAGCTGGAATAAGCCTATTTTGAAAACTTATAGGACTTAATTCCCTTAAACGACTACAAGTTTTCCAGCAGCTTGATCTCATTTTTCATAATATATGCCTGACGCTCCGGCTCGATTCCATTGACCAGATAATCAAACACGATCTCCATCGCCTTGCGCCCCTGTCGGTAAGGATGCTGATAAAGGATTGCCTGCAGCACCCCCTTCTCCATCATCTCCACCGTAGAAGGCACACTGTCGAACGCAATGACGCGCAGGGGCTTTTCCCGTTCTACGCTGAGCACCGCACGACAGGCACCATAAACACCGCCGGCTGCGAGGAACAACGCATCCAGCTCCGGCTGTTTCTGCAGAAAATCCCTGGTGGCCTCATAGGAACAGATCTCATCATCCTGATTTTCCACAATATCCACAACAGAAAATCCGGGCAGACGCTCCATGCGCTTCCGGAAGCCCTCCATCCTCTGCCGGTGCCCGAGGATGGTCCGGCTGCCCAGCACGATGCCGACCTGCGCTTCCGGCCCGAGCAGCAGCTCCAAAAGCGCACAGGCCGTCTCGCCCCCATTGAAATAATCACTGCCCACATAGCACTGCCGCCGGCAATTTTCAATATCATTATTGATCGTAACGACAAAAATCCCACGCTCCGTAAGCTCATCCAATGCCTGCGCCACACGCGGATCATTGATGGGGTTGATGATCAATGCATTGATCTCTCCCGCGATTTTCCCGATGATCTGCAGCTGCGTCTCTACACAATAGCCCTTCATGCTGCGGCGCTGTACCTCAAGCCCATAAATATGATAAAACTTCGCTGCCGTTTCAAGTCCGCGAATGACTTCATCAAAAAAAGCATTCCCTTCCGAAGACAGGATCACTCCGACTACCGGGTGCTTTTTTCTTGCCGCAAGCGCCTTGCCTGCAGGATTCGGCTGATAGCCAAGCTGCCTTGCCATCTGCCGCACGACTTCCTCTGTCTCAGGCTTTACCCGGCCGCGCCCATTCAGCACCCGGTCCACCGTCCCCCGGGATACGCCGCAGAGCTCAGCGATCTTCTTTATCGTTACCATAGAATCACCTGCATCCATTCCTTTTCCTTTTATTTTATCAAGTTCACCGCATCTGGTAAAGAAAAAAGAGGCCGACTTTTCACAGCCCGCCCCCTTATCTTAAACTTACCTTACAAGGTCACATTTTCCCCCTGCAGTCCCATGCAGGCACCATCTTTTTCCAGCCCGCTCTCCGGATGTGCAATGAGCCATTTATTCGCAGCGAAAAGCAAAGCATTTTCCCCCGTTTTGTCCGGCTGGAAAGTCAGCGGCTCATTCGTGCCTTTGGGCAGCACGACACCGCAGCGGAATTCCCTGCCGTCGATACCGCAGGGCGCAAAATGCAGCGTTGTCGCATAAAGCTCAACAGCTGTGCCGGCCGGCACAAAAAAGCATTCGATGTTCGCTGTATCATACGTATTTTTCGCATAATCGATATCCTGCTGACGTCCAAGCATAAGCACGAGATCCGTTGCTGCAATATCGATTTCCGAAGAACGATGATATTCCACCGCATTCAGTGCCTGGTTGAAACCGCTGCAATGCCCGAACTCAATGGGCAGCCCGCCATAAATCTCATACCGCAGCTTTGCGAAAAGCGGCAGCTGCTCGAACTCCGCCACGGAAGGCTCATAAACGACCTGGCCCGGCGCAGTCTCCGCCCGGCGCTGGATTGCCGCAGTGAAATCCTGCAAGCCAAGCTGCAGCACACGGCCATACGTACGAAAATCTTCATCCTGCACATTCTTTGTATTTTTCATGGAATCTTTCATCCTTCCCTAAAGTCTTATTTTTTTGACTGATTATAAATATCAAAAGCTACCGCGAGCAAAAGCACCAGACCTTTGATGCCCTGCTGCCAGTCAATGCCGATGCCCAGGATAGACATACCATTGTTCAGCACGCCCATGACGAGACCGCCGACGATTGCACCAACGACCGTACCAACACCGCCAGTAGCCGACGCACCGCCGATATAGCAGGCTGCGATGGCATCAAGCTCGAACATCAGCCCTGCCGACGGCGCTGCACAATTCAGGCGGGCAGAGAACACCAGGCCCGCAACAGCAGCCAGCAGTCCCATATTCACAAAGACAATGAAACGAACCCATTTCGTCTTTACACCGGAAAGCTGTGTTGCACGCTCATTGCCGCCCAGTGCATAGACATGACGTCCCAGTACGGTTTTATTGCAAAGAAAAGAATAAATAGCGATCAAGGCTGCAAGCAGGATCAATATAATCGGCAGACCCTTGAACTGCGTGAGCCAGTAAGTGGCAAACAAGCTCACAAAAATGATTGCCGCACTCTTCAAAAGTACGATTGAACGGCTGCCGGCCGGAACACCATACTTGATTTTCTGCCGATAAGAATGCAGTTCCATATAGACGCCAATGGCTGCAATGAGAACACCAATCAGCATCGTGCTGTATGGGATTGCCGCAAACATCGGAATATCCTGCAAAAACTTCTGCGCAACAAACTGATAGGAATCAGGAAACGGCGACAAGGTATTGCCATCCAGAATGACCATCGTCATACCACGGAAAAGAAGCATACCGGCCAACGTAACAATAAACGCAGGCACCCGCATAAAGGCCACCCAGAATCCCTGCCAGGCTCCGATTGCCAGGCCAACGGCCAGGCAGGCCAGAATAGTGGCCGGCACGCTCAGGCCCATCGTCACCATCAGCGTGCCGGCAATCGCCCCGATGACTGCAACGACCGAGCCTACGGACAGATCAATATCACCGGTAAGGATACAGGGCAGCATACCGATTGCCAGGATCAGGATGTAGCTGTTCTGCATGACCAGCTTTGATATATTCATTGGTGCCAAAAGCACACCATCCGTACGCCATTGAAAAAACACCGCGATGAGCAGCAATGCAATAAACATCGCATAATCATGGATTGCTACCGATAAAATATGACTTCCCTTCAGCTTTTCCAGCAAAGACTGCTCCGGTTCCTTTTGCTTGATGGTATTTTCCGCATTCATCTTTTATCTCCCCCTTAACTAGCCTTTTTTTCGACATTGCTCTGCATGATGCAGCGCATTACATTTTCCTGTGTTGCCTCTGCCTGGGAAAGCTCCCCAACAAAACGCCCTTCATTCATCACATAAATCCGGTCACTGATGCCCAGCACCTCTGGCAGTTCCGATGAAATGACGATCACCGATTTGCCCTGCTCGGCCAGTGCATTGATGATGCAGTAAATCTCATATTTCGCACCTACATCGATTCCGCGTGTCGGCTCATCCAGGATCAGCACATCCGGATCGGCATAGATCCAGCGGGCAAGCATCACCTTTTGCTGATTGCCGCCCGAAAGATTCTTGGTTTTCTGAAAAATCCCCGGAGCCTTGATGTGCAGTTTCTTCATATATTCCTCTGCCACCTGGATTTCCTTTTCCCGGCTGATGACACCCCCGGAAGACAGCTTCTTCAGCGTCGGCAATGTCGTATTCTCACGGATGCTCTCGATGAGGATCAGTCCCTGCCCTTTACGATCTTCCGTAACATAGGCAATGCCATTCCGGATTGCATCGCTCACACTATCGATCTTGATCAATTTGCCGTCCTTATAAATTTCTCCATTGATATTCCTGCCGTATGCTTTGCCGAAAAGGCTCATGGCCAGCTCGGTACGCCCCGCACCCATAAGTCCGGCAATCCCGACAACCTCGCCGCGGCGTACCTTAAAATTCACATGATCGACAACCAGACGGTCCTTGATATACGGTGAATAAACATTCCAATCCTTTACCTCAAGACACACATCCCCAATCGGACAGTTCTCACGTGCCGGATAACGGTCCGTAATCTCACGTCCTACCATACCCTTGATAATGCGGTCCTCTGTAAACTCATCCCGTCCCTTGACGAGAGTCTCAATTGTTTTCCCGTCCCGGATCACGGTAATCTTATCTGCAACCTTGGTCACTTCATTCAGCTTATGCGAAATAATAATTGCTGTCATACCCCATTTTTCCCGCAAATCAAGGATCAGCTCCAGCAGTTTCTCACTGTCATCATCATTCAGCGAAGCCGTCGGCTCATCCAGAATGAGCAGTTTCACATGCTTCGACAACGCTTTGGCGATCTCGATCAGCTGCTGTTTGCCCACGCCGAGCTTATTGACCGGCGTATCCGGCAGTTCATGCAGCCCGACGCGTTCCATGAGCTTCATCGCTTCCAGGCGGCATTTCTCCCAATTGACAATTCCGTGGCTCTGCTGTTCATTTCCCAGGAAAATATTTTCCATGATGGAAAGGTACGGGATCAGCGCCAGCTCCTGATGGATGATGACAATGCCTTCCTTCTCACTATCCCGGATCGTTCCAAACCGGCATTCCTTTCCTTCATACAAAATATCCCCCGAATACGTACCATATGGATAAATCCCGCTCAGCACGTTCATCAGCGTAGACTTTCCTGCACCATTTTCGCCAACCAGCGCATGAATCGATTTTTCCTCAACCTGGATATTCACCTTATCCAGAGCCCTTACACCGCCAGGGAATTCCTTGACGATATTTTTCATTTCCAACAAATACTGTGCCATGTCTGCTCCTCCATATCAGTTGGAGCCGGCCAGACAGAACATCCTGCAGCCGGCCCCCGATCTTACTTCTGAAGCTCATCCTCTTTATAGTAACCAGAATCAATCAGCAGTTTTTTATAGTTGGACTTATCAACGAACTGTGGCTGCAGCAAATACGACGGCACCACTTTGGCACCATTGTTGTAGCTCTTCGTATCATTGACTTCCGGTTCCTGGCCGTTCAGGATTGCATCTACCATCTTCACGACCTCATCCGCAAGAGCACGCGTATCCTTGAACACAGACATCGACTGCTCACCGCTCAGGATTGCCTTGACATTTGGCAGATTGGCATCCTGACCCGTGACAACCGGCATCGGTTTGTCTGCGGTATTATAGCCTGCAGACTTCAACGCAGACTGCACACCAAGGGAAGTTGAGTCATTCGAGCAAAGGACTGCATCCAGCTTTGCATTCGTATAGTTTGTCGTAAGGATATTATCCATTCTCTCCTGAGCCTTTGCTTCATCCCAGCTCGGCGTAGCACATTGTTCGCGGCTTACCTGCCCGGATTTTACAACCAGCTGTCCCTTATCGATATACGGCTGGAGAACATCCATTGCACCTTTATAGAAGAACACTACATTATTATCATCCAAAGGACCCGTTGTGATTTCAAAATTGAATGGACCTTTGCCATCCTTCAGGCCAAGCTTTTCCTCAATGTATTGGCCCTGAATCTTGCCTACGCCATAATTATCGAACGTTGCATAATAACTTACCGCATCGGTATTCATGATCAGGCGGTCATAGGAAATAACCTTGCAGCCGGCACTCTTCGCCTCATCGAGCACGGAAGACAAGGAACCGCCATCAATTGCACCGACAATGATGACCTTGCAGCCCTTCGTAATCATGTTCTCGATCTGTGAAACCTGCATTTCCACCTTGTTCTCTGCAAACTGCAGATCCACGTCATAGCCTTTTTCCTTCAGCTTGGCCTCCATATTGGCACCATCCTGGTTCCAGCGCTGCAGGGATTTCGTCGGCATGGCTACACCGATCTTTACCCCCTTCTTGTCACCGGCACCACTGCCGGATGAGCTTGAGGACGCGCCTCCTCCACAGCCCGCCATAACTACGGTTACGATGAGAGCTAAACAAAATACCAGGAT
>CAZTAP010000104.1:7912-9589 GCA_964611665.1 uncultured Selenomonadaceae bacterium
CCGGGCTGACGGATGAATCAGCATTTCCCTTATCCGTATAAAAGCAATTTGCCGTCATACGGTTAATGCACACCGAAGCAATGTATCATGCAGCCTTCAGAATTCTTACAACTCGGCTAAATCCTGATAAGAATCCTTCAATTGTCTGTATAATTTTTGATATAACGCATGGCCTTTTTCATAATAGGCATGCGCTGCACTATCCGGCTCGCAATAGGTTGCGGCCTCAATGAATCTCTGGCACGCAGACGGTACATCCTTGAAGATGCCCGCACCCACGCCGGCCAGGATTGCCACACCAAGGGCCGGACCTTCCTGTGCTTTGATCGTACGCACCTCACAGCCGTACATATCTGCGAGCATCTGACGCCAGATGCGGCTCTTGCCGCCGCCGCCGCAGGCCATCATCTCATTGACATGCACGCCCATCTCTTTCAGGATATCGTTGCAGTCCTTGAGTGAATAGCTCACACCCTCCATCACGGCACGCAGCATGTCCTCTCTTGTATGGATAGCCGAAAGCCCGAAAAATACGCCGCGGCAGGACGGATCGAGATGCGGCGTGCGCTCGCCCATGAGATACGGCAGATAGAGAAGGCGCCGGCTGCCCATCGGCACCTTTGCCACAGCCTCATTGATGAGCTCATAGGAATCAACACCCTTGAGCTCGGCCTGTTCCTTGTAATTATCCGCAAGATTATCCCGGAACCATTTGAGGGAAAGGCCCGCTGCCTGCGTGACGCCCATGACGTGCCAGCAGCCCGGCACTGCACAGCAGAACGTATGCACACGTCCCTTCGGGTCGATGCTGAGCTTGCTCGTATGGGCAAACACCACGCCGCTCGTGCCGATGGTCGTAAAGGCCCTGCCATCCTCAACGATGCCTGTGCCTACCGCAGCTGCAGCGTTATCCCCCGCGCCGCCGACAACAACCGTCGAAGTGCTCAGGCCGGTCCTGGCCGCAAATTCCGCAGTGATTGTTCCGGTAACCTCGGGCGATTCATAGACCTTCGGCAGCAGCGCCGGGTCGATTGCAAGCTTTTCCAGGATTTCTGCCGACCAGCAGCGCTGCGGGATATCCAAAAGCTGCATGCCGCTTGCATCGGAAACCTCCGTTGCATATTCTCCGGTCATGCGGAAGCGGATATAATCCTTCGGCAGCAGGATATGGCGGCAGCGGCGGTAGTTCTCTGCCTCATGATTGCGTACCCAGAGGATTTTGGAAGCCGTGAATCCCGTAAGCGCCGGATTCGCCGTAATCTCAATGAGACGTTTCGCGCCGACGCGTTCCGTGATTTCCTCACATTCCTTCGCCGTGCGCTGATCGCACCAGATAATCGAAGGCCGGATGACTTCATTGGCCTCATCCAGCATCACAAGACCATGCATCTGTCCGGAAAGCCCGACGCCCTTGATGTCATCAGCCTTCACTCCCGACTGCTGCACAACGCTCTTGATCGTCGTAAGCACTGCACTATACCAGTCCAAAGGTTCCTGCTCCGCCCAGCCATTCTGCGGCTGGCTCAATGCATATTCCTTTGAAGCAGATGCCTTCACCTGACAATTTTCATCAAACAGGACAGTTTTCGTTGCCGAAGTCCCGATATCGATACCAATAAGATAATTCATCTTGCATCCCCTTTTTCATTTTGCGTGCTTAAGCACATCTTTTGATAA
>CAZTAP010000105.1:0-2908 GCA_964611665.1 uncultured Selenomonadaceae bacterium
GCACATTCTACGCCTTCTGTCCGGATCAGGCACTGCTCCGGATGATAAATGGCCTTTCCCATCTGCACACGCTGCTTTTCTGCCAAGGGCAGCTTTTGAATCGCACCACTCGGGCAGACGGAGCCACAGATACTGCAATGGTAATCACAATATCCCTGAGAAAAATCTGCACGCGGCTGAAATATCCCACCCAGGCCGTATTCCAGGATAGCCGGTGTAAGCACCTGATTGGGACAGCGGTCCACACAAAGATGACAGGCCGTGCAGCGATTTGAAAACGCTGCCTGAGAACCGGCGCCCGGCGGACGAACAGCTTTATTGTCTGCACTGCCAAGAGCAGCACCAGATACTGCAGCCGCTTTCATCAAAGCCCCTGCAGCTGCTCCTGCCGCAATGGCTGAAGCCGCAAGCATCTCACGACGCGTAAGCACGTTTCCCGAAGCCTGCTCCGAAGAAACAGCTGCCTCTTTTATCATCGGCTGCTTTGCAGCAGTAAACTGCACTGCCTGTCTTGGGCAGATCTCCATACAGGAAAAACAGCCCACACAGCGGCTGGCATCGATGGTCTGATGCTTCACATCAATACAGGAGGAGCGGCAGTTTTTCTCACAAAGGCCGCAGCTTACGCAGCGTTCCGGCTGGATACGCATGCGAAAAACAGAATAACGGCTGAGTGTACCCAACAATGTACCGATTGGACAGATCATATTACAATAGCTCCGGCCATAACGCCAGGCTGCCACGCCGATAAGGAAAAAATAAACAGCAGAAAGGCACAGAGCTGCTGCTCCCTGCCAGACAAAATCATAGCCTGCCAGACCATAAAACTCATAGCGTTCCCCAAGCGCAGCTGCACCATTCACAGCCTGCTGCCAGAGCGGCGTAAAAAGGTGCGCTATGATGCGTCCGTAAATGCTATAAGGGTCCAGCAGCACAGGCAGAAGGGCAGCGCCGCCAAACAAAGCTGCTGCCGTAGCAAGCAGGATCCCATAACGAAGCCTGCGGCTCTCTTTACGGTAATGGAATTTCTGACGATTTTTCTTTCTCCGCTGCGCCAGCCATAAAACGATATCCTGAAAAATGCCTAAAGGGCACAGCATGGAACAATAAACACGACCGAAGAGAACAGCCGAAGCAAGGATTACCAGCACAACAAGGACATTCGCTGCCAAAAGCGCGGGGAAAAGCTGCAGACTCGCAGCAGGAAGATCAAAGAGTCCCAGAAAAAAAAGCGTCATGCTGATAAAAGAGATCCCGGCCAGCAGCACGCGAAATTTCATAAGCATATCAGATCTTCCCCCTTCCCGAGGACTTCAGGCATTCCTGGACAATGGCATCAATTTTCCGCATTTCCTCAGGAATATTGATATGCTGCGGACAGAGCTCCAGACATTTCCGGCAGCGTATGCAATGATCCGCGCGTGCAGATTTTTCAATGCTGTTGCGATAATGACGCAAGAATTCCTCTTTTTGTTTTTCATCAGGCTCCCTGCCTTCATCAAGGAAGCCCAGAGCAGCGGCCCAGTCATTATAGACCCTGAAATTGCCAGGAATATCGACGCCATAAGGGCAGGGCATACAATAACGGCAATAGGTACAGGCCACAGCCTGCAGCGCAGCGGCATTGCCGTTCGCTTTTTGCAATACCATCTGATCTGTTTGGGAAAGCGGCTTAAAATCGGACAATGTATTGATATTGTCCACAACCTGATTCAAATCACTCATCCCGGACAGTACCGTCACCACCTCCGGCTGTGAAGCAGCAAACCGGATTGCCCAGGAAGCAATGCTGCGATTTGGCTCACGTTCTTTGAGCAGTTTTTCCGCGGCTTCCGGCAAAGAAGCCAGCCGTCCGCCGCGTACAGGCTCCATCACAAAGCACGGAACGCCTTTTTCCGCAGCCTTCCGATAGAGGCTGCCCATAATCCGTGTTCCCTCAGGTGCCTCTGTTTCCTCATTCCAATCCTGATAATTCAGCTGAATCAGGGTACAGTCCCAGGAAAAGTTATCCATGAGATAATGGAAAAACGGAACATCGCCATGATAGGAAAAGCCAAGATTCCGGATACGTCCTCCGGCTTTTTCTTTCTTCAGATAATCCAGCACTCCCTGCTGCAGATAAAAGCGGTCAAAATCCTCCCGCTTATTCAGATAATGCAGGAAATAATTATCGAAATACTCTACTCCGCAGCGATCCAGCTGTTCCTGAAATACCTCCTTAGCCCGGGCCGGACTATCCAGCTCAAATCCAGGCATCTTATCCGCCAGAATATAGCTGTCACGCGGATATTTTTTCAATACCCTGCCAAGAAATGCTTCGGACTTCCCGCCATGGTACATATAGGCTGTATCAAAGTAATTCACGCCATGACGATAAGCATAGTCGATCATTTTTTCCGACAATTCCTCATCAATCACCTTTTCACCATTGACGATCTGCGTCGGAAAACGCATCGCACCAAAGCCAAGCAAAGAAAGCTGCTGCCCGCTCGAGCGATACAGCCGGGTATCTACAGCAGCGCCATTCCCCTCTGGATTCTGCTGGCTTCTTGCCTCATCCGCATCCAGGAATGCAAGGATATCCCTGCGTTTGAGGAAACCTGTGACTCCGGCCAGTCCCAATACTCCGCCGCCAAGATATTTCAAAGCCGTACGCCGGTTTATTTTTCTTGTCATAATCTTCACCCTCTAAAAAAATGCCTGTTCTGACAATGCTTCCATAATATAGTTCTATTGTATAACTTAGAGTCTGGTCAATGTCAAGAAAAATCCGAATACCACAAGACGACCGCAGCATACTTGACAAAAGCCCTGAACATGCTCATTCTGCATGCCCAGGGCTTTTTCGTGTACTTATTGCAGCACTCCGATCTGCCGGAACCAGGTTCCAAGCTCATCCGCAGAGGTA
>CAZTAP010000105.1:3008-9387 GCA_964611665.1 uncultured Selenomonadaceae bacterium
ATCATTCTGCTCTACCGTTGCACGTGTCGATTTATCATTATAATTCAAATCCTGACTCGTATAAGGCTGTTCCGGCTGAATCTCAAACAAATCTGCCTGCAACACCCTGGCAGCATTCTCTGCCAGGGTTTTCGTATGGCCGGTACAGGAGAAGTAAACCACCAGTGTCTTGCTCCCGCTCTGTTTCTCTGCTGCCGAAGCCTGTGCCTGCTTTGTATTATTGTCTGCTGTCCCGGAAGAACTGCCGCAGGCCGTAAACAACAGCATCATGCATACGGACAGTACCATACATAAAACTTTTTTCATCTCATCGTCCCCCTGCTATTTCTTACATGCGTTGATTTCATAGCGCAAATAATCCATGCGCTCCAGCTGCTTCTCACGAAAATGGATCTCATCCAATGCATGACTGCGGTGCCTGTTCAGCATCTTCATCCGCTCTTCTTTGGTTTCATCTCCCTGCATCATCAACCGCATATAAGCTTCAACCTCTTTATTTTCAAAACCGATATCATGCAGCGTCATAATCAGGCTTAACCGTTCTAAATCCTGATCATCATACTGCCAGCTGCCCATGACTTTTTTTACTTCACCGCAAAGTCCCCAGCTTTCATACTCCTGCAAGATTTTTATCGGAATATTATAATGCTCACTTGCTTCTGTAATTGTCAATCTACTCACCTCTATTCAGTGTTTCCCTATCCTCAGCCATTTCTGCAGATATCCAGAAAACTGCGGACGGTCTTGGAAAACAGCTGCTGCTTTTTCCAGGCCAGCACTGCCCCGGCAGCCGGCATATCAGCCAACGGTATGAACTGCACATCCGGAAAAAACTGATCGAACTTATAACCTACAGCAGCCCCAAGTCCATTCTTCACCATGAAAACTGCATTGAGCATCAGATTATACGTTGCTGCTGAATGTATACCATCATACGTATCGCCAAACCAACGCTGCAAATTGTTTTGTACAGACAGCCGTTCCGGCAGAATCAAGGGAATCTGCGCCAAATCCTGCGGAACAAGTACCTCCTTGCTGCATAGTTCAGAATCCTTCCGCACCAGCACGCCCCATTTTTCCTTCAGGGGCATGCGCAGAATCTCATATTTACGGATATCGACCGGCTCCATCAAAAGTCCAAGATCCAGCAGGCCATTTTCCAGACGTTCTAAAACGACATCCGCCGTAAAGCTCTGCACCTGAAAGGTAACAAACGGATGCTTTTTCTGCATAACAGACATCCAGCCTGCAAGAATGCCCATATTATAAGTTTCACCACAGCCAAGCGAAATTTTCCCCGCCAGGTCAGCAGCGTCATTTGAAAATTCCGCTTTTGTTTTTTCCGTCAAATCCGTTATTTCCTGTGCCCGTCGGCGGAACAGCATCCCGTCCTCAGTGAGGACAATACGATGGCTTGTACGATAAAACAGAGTAATCCCCAGTTCATCTTCCAACTGCCGAAGCTGCCGTGACAATGTAGGCTGCGTAAGGTGCAGCAATGTTGCTGCTTTTGTAATATTCTCTTCTCTGGCAGCAATCAAAAAATACTTCAATACCCGAAGTTCCATAAATACAGCCTCCCGCTACGATAATCTTTGACAATTTCGCGTCACGGCCAGGATTATCCTGCTTTCCTTACAAATTTGCCCCAATCTGATAAGCCTGCTGACCAAACTCGGAATGCTCCACCAGAGAACGAGAACCGCAGCCGATGGCCAGTACCTGCCCGGCATCCTGCCAGTCCATGTAACGGACCAGCGTATTATAATGTGTCACCAGAGCTTCCATTGTCCAGTCTGCACTATTGTACGCCGTTGCCATGAGTACAGACTTTTTGTGATTCAATTTGCCCGTACGGGAATAAAAGCGGTCGACAATTGTTTTCAGCTGCGCAGACATCCCATAATAGTAAAGCGGCGTCACCAGCACAAGCATATCTGCTTCCAGCATTTTCGGCATCAGACTGTTCTCAATATCATCCTTGAAGATACATGGACCATCCATATGGCAGCTGTCACAGCCACGGCAAGGATGTGTCTCAGAGTTTGCTGCATCAAAGGTAAATACTTCATGACCTGCACTTTTCGCACCTTCAGTAAAGCGATCTGCCAGATAGCAGGATGTCGACTCGTTCTTTGGATGCGGACTGCTCGTAATTACGACGATTTTCATATTTTTCCCTCCTGATATACTGCCCTTTTCCGGAATTTTTCCCGCGGCTTTGCTTTCATCATGTCCCATTAAAGCGGACAGGCCGCAGCCACTCAAAAAAAGTGTCATAGCCCCCATCCCGCTCATTCTCAGAAATTCCCTGCGATTAATCTGCATAGGCTCCGCTCCCCTTCCTGCGGCTGAATAATCTGCCCGGCAAGCTTCTGCCCCTTTCATGGTCTGCAAGCCAAAACAGACACATAACCCTGCCGCATACTCAGCTGCTTTTGGATTTATCTTCATTGTAAACAATTACGGAAGGAAAAGAAAATGCTTATTTCCTTCCGTACAGCATGCCTTATTGGCATATCTCCCACTTTGCGAAATTCTGAACAGCAGCGTTATAATAATAGATATCTTCTATCATGAGGAGGCTTTTTCCATTGACACGCCAAACCCTTTGGAATAAAAATTTCATTCTGCTGATCTGTATGAACCTGCTGGCTCAGGCGGCTTTCAATCTCATTACGCCATTGCTTTCTCTTTATGTACTGGGATTTGGCGCCAGTCTTGCCACGGCAGGACTGGTCGTTGGCATTTTTGCACTCGCAGCTCTTTTGCTCGGCCCTGTTGCCGGACTGCTCATTGACCGTATGAACAAAAAATATCTGCTGATGGCCTGCACATTCATCAACGGTCTGGCAACCTTCGGCTATATGCTCGCGCCGGACACCGCTGCCATGATTGCACTGCGCATGCTGCACGGGGTAAGCTTTACCGTTGCGATCTCGACAAACATGGGCTGGATCTCAGACTTCATTCCCAAAAAACGGCTGGGAGAAGGCATGGGCTATTATAGCATCGGGCAAGTCATTGCCATGGCTGCCGCCCCGACTGCCGGCATCGAAATTTCCGAACGCATCGGTATTGAGAGCACCTTCTTCCTCGCTGCACTGCTGCTGATTGCCGCCACAATCGGCATGAGCTTTATGAAAAGCTCCCCTGCGCTGCCGCATCCGAAATTCTCCCTTTCCGCCCTGCACCTGTCCGATATCGTTTCTTTCCAGCTCCTGCCGCTTTCCTTGATTGGCGGTTTATTTTCCATGGGCAACGGCCTGGCAAGCTCATTTCTTGTCCTTCTCGCACAGGAACGCGCCATTCCCAATATCGGCCTTTATTTTACCGTCAATGCCCTGTGCCTCCTGCTTACACGTCCACTGGCCGGCAAGCTGTATGACAAAAAAGGCCTCTCCTTTATCCTTTACCCGGCTTTGCTCTGTGCTATCCTGGAAGCCTTGCTCCTTGGCCATGCTGCAGGCCTGAGCATGATTCTCGCCGCAGCTGTCATCAAAGCCTTTGGCCAGGGCACAGCCCAGCCATCGCTGCAAGCTGAATGTCTGCGCCGCTCAGGCTCTGCCCAGCGCGGTCTCGCAGCCAGCACTTTCTTCATCGGCGCGAATTCCGGTCAGGGCTTCGGCCCGCTCGCCGGCGGTGCAGTTGCCTCTGCCTTTGGCTATACCGCCATGTTCAATTGCAGTGCTGTCCTGCTTCTGGGCGGCATCGCTGCATACTGGCTCTTCGCACGTCAAAAATAACGCAGCAATCCGTTGCCCTTTTTCATATCTGTCATTTTCCGATTTTCTGGCTGCCGAGCCCCCATACATGCTTTTCTTTTGCCGATTTTGCTGTATTCTGCGCCATAACCCCGGCCAGTGCATGCGGAACATAGGCTTCTTCCAGATACATCATATCTGCATCTGTCAGCTTCAGTTCGACTGCCCTGACTGCACCATCAACATGATGTTTTTTTGTTGCGCCCACCACGGGTGCAGTTACTTTCTGCAGCAGCCATGCCAACGATACCTCTGTCATGGACACTTCGTACCGTTTCGCCAGCTCAGCAACGCGGTCAATAATCACTTGGTCCTGCTCTGCTGTCACGTCATATTTAAATCTTGCATAAGCATCTTCCTGCATGCGTTTCGAACTCTCACCAGCAGGTCTGGCAAGCCGTCCGCTCGCTAAAGCACTATACGGTGTCATGGCAATATGATCCTCCGCGCAGAGCTTTGCCATTTCCCGCTCCTCTTCCCGCGCAATCAGGTTATAATGGTTTTGTACAGATACAAAAGGGGCAAAACCTTCCTTCTCTGCAAGCGCATTTGCTTTCATCAGCTGGTAAGCATAGCAATTCGCAATGCCCAGATAACGAACCTTCCCGGCTTTTACCGCCCCATTCAATCCATCCATGATCTCTGCCAGCGGAGTCTGATAATCCCACATATGATAGATATAAAGATCGATATAGTCCATGCCAAGATTTTTCAAGCTCTGATCTACCATCTGCGCAATATGTTCCCTGCCAGTGATTCCTTTTGCTATTTCCTCTTCTGAACGCGGCAGAAATTTCGTTGCGACAACAATCTCCTCCCGCCTGGCAAAATCTTTAAGTGCACGGCCTACATACTGTTCGCTCGTCCCGCTCTGATAGCCGATTGCTGTATCGAAGAAATTAATGCCTGACTCCAGACCATGCCGGATAATCTCCCTTGAATGTGCTTCATCCAACGTCCAGCTGTGCTGACCATGGGCCGCATCACCAAAACCCATGCAGCCCATGCAAACCCTTGATACCCTCAGGTCAGAATTCCCCAATATCGTATACTCCATAAAATTTTCCTCCTTATGAATTTGCCCAAATCCAGATTTTGCTGCATTGGCTCGCGCTCTTCCTATGGTTCGATACTCTGCTCAACAAGCTGCTGTGCCATACATGCATAATCTTCCTCTGATACGGTATTATGATCCGCGATACAGAGCAGACACATCCCGGAATAAATTGTTCCTGCCATAAACACACCAACGAGCATTGTCATGATCTTTTTACTCATCATTTTCTCCCCCTTTTGCCTTTTTATACCATATCGCATCCTCATCTGCTTTCGGAATTGTCTTCATTTTAAACAATTCCATCTGCAAAAGAAAATGCTTATTTTCTTTGCCGTACTATGCCTGCAATGTATACACTTAAGAAAATGCCAAAAGCTGCCGCCTTGCAGAAAAAAGGACATCTTCACCAGCAATAAAAAAACAAGTCATCCACTCCATGTGGACGGCTTGTTTTTTCTATAGGCTTCATGCAATCTCCAGTGACTTCGTACTTTTTTGCATAAATACAGCGTACTGTTCCTGCTTTGTCAAAAATATGCACATCATCTATTTTCTTTTTCAGTTTGAACTTGTTATGTTCAACCAGCTCAATAATTGATACCCAATAAACATCCCTACAGCTCCAAGGATGCCAGGTAACGTTGGCGGTGCCGGCAATGGCAGATGGATGAGTGAAAAGATAACACCAACGACAAGGCCGCCAGTAAATGCAAGTAATGCTGTATTCAAAAGTATCCCTCCTTACCAATTGTCTTTTTCTTCTCTGTACAGATTCGGCAGAATTGCAGCCAGATTCGCAAATTCCTTAATATTATGTCTAAATAACGAACGTGGTACAATTTCCGGGATGCGCTCATTCTCCGGCAGAGCCTTTAAGAAACGTCCATTTTTTAAAGTATATCCTGCCCAGAATCGTGACACGAAAGCAATTCCTTCTGGTACAGTATAAAACTTATGTGTCATAAAAGCGGGACAAGCACCAATCCCTATGGCACATACCATCGATTCGCAAACTCCAGTACCAATCAGCGAAGAATCATAGCCAAATTCAACTGGTGCTTTAAAACTAAGTTTAAGCGGTGCAGGGCCCATTCCAATATCCTCAACAATATCATGTGTCACCCCCCAGGTCTTTTGATTTGCGGGCACTTCCGGATTCTTGACATAGTCTGGTTTATCGGCGCGTGCCCTATAATGATCCTCTGGATCCCATATTTTATAACGCAAATCACTGGTCACGCTATGCCAGCCAAACCACCAGTCCATCATTGCCACGGTCACCCCCGGCATAATCGTATGATTTGCTACAAAAGCCGTACCATTAGCCGCTACGCCGAAGCCAATCTGCAGGCCGCCATCTACGCCAGCCAAAAATCGATTCCGCTCCTCAATAGGCAGAAGTTGCGTACTATCTGCAGCACTTCCTTCTGCTATGACCATCTTATCCTCTGGAATCATTGCTATATCACGATAAAAATATTTCGCATAGGATAATTTCTTTTCTTCTTCTGTAATAACTACCAAGATGATCTCCTCCTTTAACAATCAACTATATTAT
>CAZTAP010000106.1:0-9327 GCA_964611665.1 uncultured Selenomonadaceae bacterium
CCAGTTCTAAATGCTTGTCTTCTTTATGAAACTTATCTGTCCAAAGCCTTCCTCATTGAAGATATTAATTCCATCGCTTCGCCCATCTTGTTTTCCAGCAATCGCTTGACAACTGCACTGCCTACGATGACTGCATCCGCATGAGCTGCGGCCTCGACGGCTGCCTCCGGTGAGCCAATACCGAATCCTACCGCCAGTGGTGTTTTGGTATAGCTGCGTGCAGTCTCACAGACCCTGCCAATTGCCGTATAGTCGATTTTTTTGACGCCGGTCACGCCGTTATTGGATACACAATAAATGAATCCATTGGCATCTTTGCAGGTGTCCTTCATACGTTCTTCTGTCGTTCCAGGTGTGATGAACTCTGCCAGGTGGAAATCATTTTCCGCACAAATCCTGCGCATATCTGCAGATTCTTCGTGCGGCACATCCGGAATGATCACGCCATCCATGCCGGCAGCCTTGAAATCCTTGACGAACTTAGCAAAGCCATAATGCAGCATATTGTTGATATAGCCCATACCAATAAGCGGAATCCCGGAGAATTTACGGATTTCCTTTACTAGTTCCAGTTCTTTCTGCATGGTCATGCCGGCCTTTAACGCGGTTACTGAGGCGGTCTGAATGACCGGGCCATCCGCCATTGGATCAGAGAATGGCAGCCCCAGCTCAATGACATTTGCTCCGGCTTTTTCCGCCTGTTTCACAGCCTCGAGCGTCGTCTCCACGTTCGGTGCGCCTGCTGTAATATAGATAAAAATACCTTTTTTTCCTGCTGCTTTGAGATCAGCCATCACTTTTTCCAAACGTGTCATCATTCAATATCCTCCCCTAATACCTTCGCTACCATCGCTACATCCTTATCACCACGTCCGGACAGACATACAACGACGCTTTCCTCCGGTTTTGTTGCTGGCATAAGCTTTTCCAAATAAGCTAAAGCATGTGAGCTTTCCATTGCCGGGATGATTCCCTCGATTTCGGAAAGCCGCCGGAATGCAGCAAGAGCCTCCTGATCATTGACCGATACATAGTTTACGATTCCAGCATCCTTAAAATAGGAATGTTCCGGACCAACCCCCGGATAGTCAAGCCCTGCGGAAATAGAATAGGCCTCCACCACCTGACCGTCCGGGTCCTGCAGCAGATAGCTGTATGCACCATGCAGGATGCCCGGCTCGCCTGCTCCGCTCAGAGTTTTTGCATTGTCCACGGGAGCTTCACCGCGTCCGCCGGCCTCCACACCAAATTTTCTGACTGAGGCATCGCTGTGGAAATCATAAAAGGTGCCAATCGCATTGCTGCCGCCGCCGACACAGGCCACGAGATAGTCCGGCAGGCTGCCGAGCTTCTCTTTGACCTGCGCACGGATCTCCTCGCCGATGACCTTTTGGAAGTCCCGCACGATGGTCGGATAAGGATGCGGTCCTACAGCTGAGCCGATGATATAATGTGTATCGGTAATGTTTGTCGCCCAGTAGCGGATTGCTTCGCTTGTCGCATCTTTGAGCGTTCCCGTACCGCTGGAGACTGGAATGACTTTGGCACCCAGAAGCTTCATACGGAATACATTGAGCTTCTGGCGTTCAATATCGACCTTGCCCATGAACACATGACATTCCATGCCGAAAAGCGCTGCTACGGTAGCTGAAGCTACACCATGCTGTCCTGCACCGGTTTCTGCCACAATTCGTTTCTTGCCCATGCGTTTCGCTAAAAGTGCCTGCCCCAGCGCATTATTGATTTTGTGAGCGCCTGTATGCAAAAGGTCTTCACGTTTCAGGAAAATCTTTGCTTTGCCATAATGCTTTGTCAGTTTATCTGCATAGTAAAGACGTGTCGGCCGGCCGGCATATTCCTGCAGGTAGAAACGGAATTCCTTCTGAAATTCTGGATCTTCTTTGTATTTTTTATAGGCTGCTTCCAGCTCATTCAAGGCCGGCATCACGATTTCCGGCACATATTGCCCGCCATATTTTCCAAATCTTCCCGTCTTTGTCATCTTATTTTCCCCCAATTTATTGATGTTTAAACGTATTCATTTCCAACTGAATGAATCCGTCAATCATATCCCGATATATTTTTTCCACTAAATCCTGATTGGCACCATAAGAAACAGCTTTTTCCCGCACTGCAGCAATCACTTCTTCTACACGCCGTTCAGCTTTTACCTCAGATGAAGCTTTTTTAAACCTTGCCGCTTGTACAACATAGCCTTCCCGTTCAGCAATTTTTTGTACAATCTCATTATCAAGCTTATCAATATGCATTCTAACTTCATTCAGATTTTTGCATTGCACGTTTTCTGCCTCCTATGCACTTTGACAGACTGCTTTGCCCAGCCCGGAAAGCTCTCTTGTCTTTGCCGCGATATCTTCTGCTCTTACCAGTCCCTCGCCGACCAGGATGCCGTCACAGCCAGCCTCCTGCAAACGCTGTGCATCTCCCAGTGTAAATACACCGCTTTCGCTGATTAACGTACGTTCATGATCTGCCGAGGGCAAAAGCTCCAGTGTATTCTCGATGGATGTCGTAAAGGTCTTGAGGTTACGATTGTTGATGCCGATGAACTCGGCCGGTGTCTGCAGAGCTGCTTCCATATCGGCTCCATCATGTACTTCAACCAGCGCATCCATACCAAGCTCCCATGCAGTATAAACATATTCTTTCAATTGTGCCGGTGAAAGGATGCGGGCTATGAGCAATACCGCATCTGCGCCGAGCATGCGTGCCTCATAAAGCTGGTAGGCATCAATGACAAAGTCCTTGCGCAGAAGAGGCAGATCAACAAGCTTACGTACCTTTTGAAAATCTTCGTTGCAGCCCAAAAAGTGTGGGTCTGTATGTACGGAGAGCATGCTTGCACCATTCGCGGCATAGATACGGGCAAGCTCCTCTACCGAATGCGTCCGGCAAAGCCGTCCTTTGGCGGGAGACTGCAGCTTGCATTCTGCAATGAGGCTCCAATTTTCTGCACGGAAACGATGAGACATGCGAAAGGCTCCCGGCTGAATCCTCGCTTTCACTTCATGCAATGATAGTTTCTGCTTTGCCTCTGCAACAATATCTTTTTTCTTTTCTACAATCTCTGCCAATATATTCCTCACGTTATTCCCTCCGTACAGCATTCATAAATTCCTGAATCTTCTTCAATGACTTCTTCCCGTCAATTTCCAAACTGCCGGAAACATCTATGCCGAATGGCTGAAAAATGGCTGCAGCCTCTGCGGCATTTTCTTTGTCAATTCCGCCAGCTACCAGCAATGGTTTAGTCAGCAGCCCGGCCTCTGCTGCAGCATCCCGCCAGGCAAAGGTCTGACCGGTCCCCCCGGCCATGCCTTTGCTGAAGCTGTCCAGCAGGATGATGTCCGCAGGATAGGCATTTGCTGCCGCAGCCTGAAAGCCATCTCCCCAGCGATATGCTTTGATGATTGGATAATGCAGTTTGCCGGCATATGCGGCATTTTCATGACCGTGCAGCTGGACAAAGTCCAATGCACAAAGCTCTGCGATACGATTGACTTCAGCGGGAGATTCGTCCACAAACACGCCGACCTTGTAACAGCCCTGGACTTGCTTGCAGATGGCGGCTGCCTGATCCGGTTCAACATAGCGCCGGCTTTTCGAATAAAAGATAAAGCCGATAAAATCCGCCCCGCAGGCAGCAGCCATTTTCGCGGCTGCCAGATCCCGTATGCCGCAAATCTTGACCTTCATACAGCCTCAGCTTCCAGCTCATTGCTGATCGCAATAAGTTCACGCAGTTTTTGGGCCGCTTTGCCGGAATCAATCATCTCCTGAGCAAGCCGGATTCCTTCTTCAATCGAGGCAGTACGATCAGCTGCATAGAAGGCCGCGCCGGCATTCATTGCAACGATATCACGTTTTACGCCCTTCTCTCTGCCCTCCAGAATATCCAATGTGATCTTTGCGTTATCCTCCGGCTCACCGCCGCGGTAATCTTCAACGCTGCCCGCTGCCGTAAAGCCATAATCCTCTGGGTTGATTTCATAGTTGAGAATTTGTCCATCCTTCAGTTCACTGACCTTCGTGCGGGTATGTGTGGAAATCTCGTCCATACCATCCTCACTATGGAATACCAATGCATGTTTTACCCCAACCTCACGCAAGACCTCAGCGAATTTCTGAGTAAGTGCGCCATCATAGATGCCTACGCACTGATAGTCAAGCCCGGCCGGGTTGATGATTGGTCCGAGCATGTTGAATACGGTGCGATAGCCCAGTTCTTTGCGTGTTTTGGCTACATATTTCATCGCTTTATTGAGTGCCGGAGCAAACAGAAAACCAAGACCAATCTGGTCGATTTCCTGTCCGACGCGTTTTGCCGGCAGATTCACCTTGACGCCAAGTGCCTCCAGGACATCTGCAGCACCGCTTTTGCTTGATGCACTGCGATTGCCATGTTTGGCAACATTTACACCGCCTGCTGCCAGGATAAAGCTCGAAGTCGTGGAAATATTGAACGTGTTCTTTGCGTCTCCGCCCGTGCCGCAGTTGCAAAGAACAGGTTTTTCATGCGGTACATGATCTGCATGTGCAATGAGCGTCTTGGCAAAGCCGGCAATTTCCTTGCTGGACTCACCTTTCACCTTGAGTGCCGTAAGAAATGCTGCAATCTGCGTATCCATGGCCTGACCATTCATGATAACCTCCATAGCCTGACCTGCTTCCTGCTGCGTAAGATCCCTGCCATCCATAACCTTTTCAATATACTGTTTCAACATAAGTCCTCGCTCCTTTTTATTTCGCTCAAAAAAAATAAACCATTCCGCCCTGCATAGACTTTTGTATCTATACAGGGGCGAAATGGTTTCGCTGTGCCACCCTTATTCAAGTTCATTCTACAAAAAAATCCATTTCACCCCAACCGGGACGAAATGGATTCGCTATACCACCCTGTAAAATAAACTTCTCTCCAGGTACGGGATTGCTCCGATACCCTGACCGTATAACGGCGGTTGCCGTTCCAGCCTACTCGCCCGAAAGCTTTGGGTGGACTCTCGCAGGACCATTCACCTGACGCTTTCCGTCGGTCATCACACCTCCGGTTTCCCGGTCACCGACTCGCTGAAGAAAAGTATGTCTTGCTACTATTTCCTGTTCAATGATTTCTGAACGCTATGTTATTCTTTATATCCGGACTCACAACCTGTTATTCTGTAAACCCGATAGATTTATAATAAATCAATCTGTCTTATCTGTCAATACATTTTTGTAAACTTTTCTTTTTTACGCATATATATTTTAGCTATGTGTAACATTTTCTAAAACTATTCCCTCATAAGGGCGAAGAATTAATCCCGCATGGAGATCAGCCTCTTCATCATAGCTGTCCAGCAGTACACGGCAGTTCCGTCCATACCCTGCTGCAGGCAGGAGAGCCGCACCGAAGTTGCAAAGTACAATCAGTTCACCATCTTCGCTATAACGCCGATACGCGAAAAGTTCCGGTGCTGCTTCAGCCAGAAATTCAATCCGTCCTGCCGCGATGATCTGTTTTTCATGACGCAGCCGGATAAGCTTCTTATACCATTGCAGGATTGAATGCTCGTCCTGTTCTTCCTTTGCGGCATTGACTTCCTGCCAATCCTTTGCCAGGGGAATCCATGGCATATGCTGTGAAAATCCTGCATAAGGTTCTGCTGACCACTGCATTGGCGTCCGGCTGTTATCGCGTGAACGCGCTGCCAAAACCTGCAGTGCTTCGTATTCGCTTCGGCCTTTCGCACGCAAAATCTCATAATAATTCCGGCTCTCAACATCCCGGTACTCTGCAATCAAAGAAAAGCCCGCATTCTTCATGCCAAGCTCCTCGCCCTGATAGATGTACGGTGTACCACGCAGGAAATGCATACAGAGTGCCAGCATCTTTGCCGACTCACGCCAATACTGCTTTGTATCCCCCAGCCGGGATACGATGCGCGGCTGGTCATGGTTGCACCAGAACAGAGCGTTCCAGCCATCCTGCTCCTGCATGGCCAGCTGCCAGGTTTTGAGCAGCTGTTTCAAGGACTGTATATCCGGCTTCATGAGCTGCCATTTATCGCCGTCCTTATAGTCAATCTTCAGATGATGAAAGCTGAAACACATCGAGAGTTCTTTTTCCGCAGGTCTGGAATACCGCACGCAATTTTCAAGGGAAGTCGAAGACATCTCACCTACCGTGATCATTTCCTCGATACCGGTATCTCTGACCAGTTCCTGCAGGAATTCGTGCACATGACGGCCATCCGTATAAAAACGGCGGCCATCACCTTCCTGATCATCCTCAAACACTGCCGGCTTGGAAATGAGATTCACCACATCAAAGCGAAAGCCTTCTATGCCCTTCTGTTTCCAGAAGCGGACGATCTTCTTCAGCTGCTCCCTGACCGCTGGATTCTCCCAATTCAGATCGGCCTGTGTACGGTCGAACAAATGAAGATACCATTTTCCAAGCCTGGGGACATATTCCCAGGCGGAACCGCCGAATTTCGACTGCCAGTTTGTTGGCGGCTGGTCCGGTTTCCCTGGCTGGAAAATATAATAATCCTCATATTCCTTCTCGCCCGACAATGCCCGTTGAAACCATTCGTGCTCTGTTGAAGTATGATTGAATACCATATCCAGCATGATGCCCATCCCATGCTTTTTTGCCTCATGGATAAGCAGTTCTGCCTGCTGCATTGTACCAAAGATCGGGTCAATGGCATAATAATCGGCTACATCGTAACCGTTATCCCGCTGCGGCGATACAAAGAACGGAGTAAGCCATAAATAATCTGCGCCCAGCTCCTGTAAATAATCCAGCTTTTCGATGACGCCGCCAAGATCACCAATCCCGTCGCCATTGGCATCCCGAAATGACTTTGGGTAAATCTGGTATACAACTTTATTGTGAAAATCTGCCATGATTATTTCCTTTCCTCTTACAACACTCAGGCACGGACTGCCTTCTGCACGGTTTCAGGTTCAGCCTTTTCAACAGCCTCTTTGCCGATGCCTTTGCGCTTGCCCAGAATCATCGTAAGCGTGAATGGGACAACAACAGCAATCAGCATGCTCAGCCCAAAGCCCAGCATGAATTTGGGCTGGATGGACAAGATGCCCGGCAGACCGCCGACCCCGATGGCATTGGCTGTCGTCGTAAGCGCCACGCATACAGCCCCTGCACAGGCAGAACCAATCATGGCGCAGACAAACGGAAACATATACTTCAGATTGACACCGAACATAGCTGGCTCAGTAACCCCAAGATAGCAGGAAAGGCAGGCTGGCACATTCACTTCCTGTGCTTCTGCATTCTTGCGCTGCAGACGAATCATGCCGAGAACTGCGGAACCCTGAGCAATATTTGACAAAGCGATCATCGGCCAGAGCATTGTTCCGCCATAATCGGCAATAAGCTGCATATCGATTGCATTTGTCATATGATGGAGTCCGGTAATGACCAACGGTGCATAGACAAAACCAAAGATTGCACCAAAGACGATACGGAATGGTCCTGTAATTCCTGCATAGACGACAGAAGAAATCACCGTGCCGATTTTCCAGCCAATCGGGCCAAGGATGAAATGCGCTGCAATGACGGCCAGCAAAAGGCTCATGAACGGCACAACGATCATTGAAATGACCTGCGGTGTAATCTTTTTAAAGAAGCGCTCCAGATAAACCAGCGTGAAGGCTGCGAGAATTGCCGGAATGACCTGTGCCTGATAACCGATCATGCTGATTTTAAAGTACTCAAAATTCCAGACAGGAATCTTATCAGCCGGTGTCGATGGTACAGCATAAGCATTCAGCAGCTGACCGGAAATCAGCGTAAGCCCCAGCACAATGCCCAGCATTGGCGTTCCGCCCATTTTGCGGCATACAGACCAGCAAATTCCAACCGGAATGCCGGTATGGAATACCGCTTCACCGATGAGCCACAAGAAGCTGTCCATGCCCTTCCAAAACGGACTGATCTCACATAATGTCTTCGTGCCTGCATCAAAAAGTGCCAGACTGTCAATACAATTTCGAAATCCTAAGATAAGACCGCCGACAATGATTGCCGGAATCAATGGGGCAAAGATTTCTGCAATGGTCCCCATGATCTGCTGCAGGAAATTCTGGTTCTGTTTCGCTGCCTTTTTTACTTCGTCTTTAGAAACACCTTCCAGATCGGCGATTGCCACGAAATCCTGATAAAATTCTCCTACGGTAGTGCCAATGATGACCTGAAACTGACCTGCCTGCGTAAAGCTGCCTTTGACGACTTTCATTGCTTCGATTCCCTTGATATCGGCCAGTGCAGGGTCCTGCAGCGCAAAGCGCATACGCGTAACACAATGCGTGACCGCAGCAATGTTTTCCCTGCCGCCGACCAGCCGTAAAAGCTCTTTCGCATCTTCTTTATATTTCCCCATGATTTCCCCTCCTGTTTTTTACTTGTTTAAACAAGTTACTCTTATTTTATATCATACTTGTTTAAACAAGTCAATACATTTATGGAAATTATGAGAATTATACAAAGAAAATATTTTATAGGAAAATTGACGTCAGGCCCCTGCCCGCGCTAAGATAAACATAACGAATCTATTGTCATAGGAAAAGGATGAACGAAACGATGCCAAAATCAAAATTCGATCTCATTTACAAGGATCTTAAACAAAAAATAGAGCAGCAAATCTTTTCCCTGCAAGATCTGCTGCCTTCTGAAAACACCTTAGTCGATACCTATAGCTGTTCACGCAATACCATCCGCCGTGCCATTCAGGAGCTCGTGAAAAATGGCTATGTCCAGTCCATCCATGGCAAAGGTGTACAAATCATCTATCAGCCAGTCGATCAGACAAATTTCACGATTGGCGGCATAGAATCCTTCAAAGAATCTGCTGCACGAAACAACCTCCATACACATACCAAAGTCCTGACCTGCCGCGAGCTTACCATCGACGAGAAGCTTGCCCGTCAAACAGGCTTCCCGCCCGGCAGTATTGTATATTTCATCCAGCGCATACGCTATCTGGAAGAAAAAGCCCTTATCTTTGATACGAATTTTTTCCTCAAGACAGCTGTCCCCGGCCTCACCAGGGAAATCGCTGCAAAATCCATCTATGATTACATCGAGCAGAAGCTTGGAATGAATATCGTGACCAGCAAACGGCAAATGACGGTTGAACGAGCTACAGAACAGGACGAAGCCTGTCTGCAGCTCGGCGATTACAACTGTCTGGCTGTCATCACCAGCCAGACCTTCAATTCCGACGGCATCATGTTCGAATACACCGAATCCCGTCATCGCCCGGACTACTTCTGCTTTCAGGACACAGCTACCAGAAA
>CAZTAP010000107.1:0-9300 GCA_964611665.1 uncultured Selenomonadaceae bacterium
CCGTCTCCATTTCTTTGAGAATAGCCTCTGCGGCTTGTTTCGGATCATCAGCCAGTCGGATCGGGCGGCCGATGACGAGCTGGGTCGCACCATTTTGCAGGGCTGCAGCAGGTGTGGCAATGCGGCTCTGGTCATTGATGGCAGAACCAGCTGGCCGTACTCCCGGCGTTACGATCATGAATTCCGGGCCGCATGCCTCGCGAATAGCCGCAGCCTCCTGAGGAGAGGCTACAACACCGTCAAGGCCTGCTTCTTTTGCCAGACGGGCCAGCCGTACGACCTGCTGCTGAATGCTCATGTTCTGGCCAAGTCCCTGCCAGTCTGTCTCATTTATACTCGTGAGGATTGTGATGGCAATGACCTTCGGACACTCAATGCCTATTGCCGCAGCCTCACTTTTTACACGCTCCATGGCTGTCTTCATCATCGTATAGCCGCCGGAAGCATGTACATTCAGAATATCAGCTCCCAGATGCATGAGCGAACAGAGACCGCTGGCCACTGTATTCGGGATATCGTGCAGCTTAAGGTCGAGGAAAACATCCTTGCCCTGGTCTTTCAGGTACGTAACGACTTCGCCGCCTACGCTGTAGAAAAGCTCCATGCCTACCTTATAGTAGCTTACGGAGTCGCCAAGCTTCTGTACAAAAGCCTGTACTTCCTCCATCGTATGAAAATCCAATGCGGCGATCAATCGTTTATCTGCCATAACGTCTCTTCCTTTCTGCATTTATGCGTTTATGCCAGACGTAACTGTCCGACAAGTTCACGAATGTTTTTGAGCTTATGTTCCTGAAGATATGCAGCGATGCCATCGGCAATCTTCATGGTAACTGCAGGGTCTGCAAAGTTTGCTGTACCAACGGCAATGGCATCTGCACCAGCCAGGAAGAACTCGATGGCATCTTCTGCTGTCATGATGCCGCCCATGCCGATGACAGGAATATGCACAGCATTTGCAGCCTGCCATACCATACACAGCGCTACCGGCTTTACACACGGACCAGACAGTCCGCCTGTGATATTGCCCAGCGTCGGCTTCCAGGTATGGATATTGATTTCCATGCCCATCAGGGTATTGATGAGAGAAATCGCATCCGCTCCGGCAGTTTCGACGGCCTTTGCCATCGTGACGATGTCCGTGACATTCGGCGAGAGTTTGAGAATCACCGGCTTTTTCGTATGATGCTTGACTTCAGAAACAACCGCAGCGGCTGCTCTGGGGTCTGTACCGAAGATAATGCCGCCCTCTTTGACATTCGGACAGGAGACATTGACTTCAATGCCGGCAACTCCATCGACGTCCAGCATTTCTGCCAGCTGTCCGTACTCTTCTACTGTACCGCCGGAAATATTGACAATGACGTTCATATTATATGCTGCGATGCGCGGCAGGGTTTCCTGCAGGAAGACATCTGCACCAGGATTCTCCAGACCGATGCAGTTCAGCATGCCGGCTGGTGTTTCGGTAATGCGTACACCGTCATTGCCGCGCCGTGGCTTCAGGGTCGTTCCCTTGACCATGACGCCGCCTAAACGGGAAAGATCTACGAAATCAGCGAATTCCTCACCGAAGCCAAAGGTTCCGGAAGCGGTAAAAATTGGCGTATGCAGATGTATTCCGGCAATTTCTGTTTCCAATAAAGCCGTATTGTCCATCAAAATACCTCCTTTGCCCAGAATACCGGACCATCCTTGCAGACCTTTTTACGCTGTCCGTCATTTGTATCGATTGAGCAGGAAAGGCAGGCGCCAAGGCCGCATGCCATGCGCTTTTCCAGGGATACCTGACAAGGAATATGCGCTTTTTCTGCAAGAGCGGCGATGCCCCGCATCATGATTTCCGGACCGCAGACAATGATGCGGTCATAGGATTTCTTCTGCAGCAGCTCTGGCAGCAGGGTAACCGTAAAGCCCTTACTGCCGAGGGAACCATCATCTGTTGTGATAAAGATATCCTGAACCAGTGATGCATAGAAAGACGGCCAGAACATCTCATCAGCATTGCGTCCCCCCATGAGGATATCTGCTTTGCCTTGATATGCTTTTGCCAGGAACAACAAGGGGGCTATGCCCATGCCGCCGCCAACCAGCAAAGGATGACCGGCTGTTGTGTCGAATCCGTGTCCCAGTGGACCAAGGAGATTGATGTTCTCCCCTGCTTTGCAGTCTGACATCGCTGCTGTGCCTTTGCCGACAATGCGGTAAATCAGCGTGATGGTTCCCTTTGTCTGATCGACATCAGCCAGGCTGATCGGGCGGCGCAGCAAAAGACCGCCCCGCTCGATGCGGACCTGTACAAACATTCCCGGTGCTGCAAGTTTTGCAATCTGCGGGCATGATACGATCATCTTCCAGACGTTATTGCCAATGACTTCATGAGAAATGATGTTTGCATCTGCAGCGAGCTTAGGCAAGATCATCACCACCACCAACATAATCCTGGATTGCCAGTGAATAAACCAGACGGCGCTCTCTCATGAAGGAAAGCACACGCAATACCTCCCAGGCTGTATCCAGTGAAGTCAGGCAGGCAATGCCATGCTCGACGGTAGCCCGGCGGATCTTGAAGCCATCTTTAGCGGAGCCTTTGCCCTGCGTGAGCGTATTGATGACCATGTTGATTTGACCAAGCTTGATCATCTGGATGATATCCGTGCTGCGCTCATGTACTTTGCCTACGACATCTGCATCAATGCCCAGGGACTGGATTGCTTTTGCTGTTCCTTCGGTAGCGGAAATCTGGAAGCCAAGCTCAGAGAAGGCTTTGGCAAGCTGTTTCATTTCTTCCTTATCCTTGTCCGCTACGGTGAAAAGGATGCGTCCCTTGATGGGGACATTCATGCCAGCGCCGATAATTGCTTTGTACAAAGCTCGTGCATAATGATAATCGATGCCCATGACTTCGCCGGTGGACTTCATTTCAGGTCCGAGCGAAATATCGACATCCTGCATCTTGGCAAAGGAGAAGACCGGAGCCTTGACCGCAACATATGGCTTCGGCGGTACAAGACCGGATTTATAGCCGAGCTCCTTCAGCGTAGAGCCGAGCGCAATGCGTGTCGCAAGATTGACCATCTTGACGTCAGTGACCTTGCTCAGGAACGGTACGGTACGGCTTGAACGCGGATTGACCTCGATGACGTAGACCTCATCGTTTACGACAACATACTGGATGTTCAGCAAGCCTTTGACGTGCAGATTCAGTGCGAGACGTTTCGTATAATCGATGATCGTATAGATGACCTTGGAGGAAAGTGTCTGCGGCGGATAGACCGCGATGCTGTCGCCCGAATGGACACCGGCACGCTCGACATGCTCCATGATGCCCGGAATCACAACATCGGTACCATCCGCAATGCCGTCGACTTCTACCTCTGTGCCCTGCATGTAACGGTCGACGAGAACCGGATGATCCGGTGTGACCTTTACGGCACGGCTCATGTAGTCTTTGAGCTCATCTTCATTGTAGACGATTTCCATGGCACGGCCGCCAAGTACATAGGAAGGACGCACCATGACCGGGTAGCCGATTTCAGCAGCACCCTTGATAGCATCCTCAAGATTCGTGACGCTTGTACCCTGCGGACGCGGAATCTGTGTCTGTGTGAGAACTTCATCGAAGCGCTCACGGTCCTCGGCGCGGTCAATATCATCAACGGAGGTACCGAAGACCTTGACCCCGGCTTTTTGCAGGGAGGCAGCAAGATTGATCGCTGTCTGGCCGCCGAACTGAACGATGACGCCTTCTGGTTTTTCTTTGTCGATGATATTCAGGACATCTTCCGTTGTCAGAGGTTCGAAATAAAGACGATCGGAGATATCGAAGTCTGTACTTACTGTTTCCGGGTTGTTGTTCACGATAATCGCTTCAATGCCCATTTCCCTAAGTGCCCAGACAGAGTGTACCGAGCAGTAATCGAACTCAACGCCCTGGCCGATGCGGATTGGGCCGGAGCCGAGAACCATGACCTTGCGTTTTTTCGAGGCCGTATCCACTTCATCTTCCTGTGCATGGAAGGTAGAGTAGTAGTACGGCGTAGCTGCTTCGAACTCGGCTGCACAGGTATCTACCATTTTATAGCAAGGCAGGATGTTCATGCTCTTGCGTACCGTACGAATTTCATCCATGGTTTTTCCCGTGACTTCAGCAATCGAACGGTCAGCAAGACCGATGTTCTTTGCTGCAAGCATGAGCTTTGGCGTGATTTCCTCCGCCTTGAGACGATTTTCCATATCCGTGATGTTTTTGATTTTGTTGATGAACCATTTATCGATTTTCGTGATTTCATGGATTTCATCGACCGTTGCGGCATTGCGGCGCAGGGCTTCTGCGACAACGAAAATACGCTCATCGTTGATGCGTGCAAGATTCTTTTTCACGCGCGCATTGTCCCATTCATCTACTTTGGGCAGATGCAGCCGGTTTACGCCAATCTCCAGAGAACGTGCAGCCTTGAGGATAGCTCCTTCAAAATTCCGGTCAATGGACATGACTTCGCCCGTGGCTTTCATCTGTGTGCCGAGTGTATGGTCGGCAAAAACGAATTTGTCGAATGGCCAGCGTGGGAATTTCACAACGCAATAATCGAGTGCCGGCTCAAAGCAGGCCTTGGTTTTCTGCGTGACCGCGTTCGTGATTTCATCGAGCGAATACCCAATGGCAATCTTGGCGGAAACCTTGGCAATCGGGTAACCTGTTGCCTTGGAGGCCAGTGCAGAAGAACGGCTGACACGGGGGTTGACCTCGATGACGATGTATTCATTGCTGTCCGGGTTCAGGGCATACTGGGCGTTGCAGCCGCCTTCTATGCCGAGCTCGCGGATAATGCGCAGAGAAGCACTGCGCAGCATTTGATATTCATGGTCGGTAAGTGTCTGGGACGGTGCTACGACAATACTGTCACCCGTGTGTACGCCGACCGGATCGAAGTTCTCCATGTTGCAGACGGTGATGCAGTTATCGTTGCCATCACGCATGACCTCATACTCGATTTCCTTCCAGCCTGCGACGCTGCGTTCAATGAGAACCTGTCCAATCATACTGTATTTGAGCCCTTTGATGACCGTTTCGATGAGTTCTTCCTCATTTTCAGCAATGCCGCCGCCCGTGCCGCCCATGGTATAAGCCGGGCGCACAATCAGCGGATAACCGATCTCGTTAGCAAAATCTACGGCGGAAGGCACATCCTCAACAATCGTGCTTTCCGGGATTGGCTCGCCAAGTTTTTGCATGGTTTCCTTGAAGAGCTCACGATCTTCGGCCTTCTTGATGGCCTGCAGTGAGGTGCCCAGCAGTTCTACATTGTATTTTTCCAAAATGCCCTGCTCGGAAAGCTGTACTGCAAGATTCAGGCCTGCCTGGCCGCCCAATGTGGCAAGAAGTCCGTCCGGGCGTTCCTTGGAGATGATTTCCTCAAGAAATTCTACGGTAAGCGGCTCTATATAAACGCGGTCTGCGATATGCGTATCTGTCATGATGGTTGCCGGATTGCTGTTCACGAGGACGACTTCAAGTCCCTCCTCCTTCAATGAACGGCAGGCCTGCGAACCTGCATAGTCAAATTCTGCTGCCTGTCCGATGATGATCGGACCCGAGCCGATGACCATAACCTTTTTTAAATACTCTTTCTTCGGCACAAATTATTCCCCCTTCGTAAGCATCGTCCAAAATTGATCGAATAAATACATATTATCATCTGGTCCTGGTGATGCTTCCGGATGATACTGTACCGAGAAAATCGGCAGTCCGGTATGGCGCATACCTTCGACGGTTCCATCATTGACGGAGCGATGCGTAACTTCCAAGGGCAGGCCTTCAAAGGATTTTTCATCGACAGCAAATCCATGGTTCTGTGATGAGATATGCACACGTCCTGTAGCAAGGTTTTTGACTGGCTGGTTCGAGCCGCGATGTCCGAATTTCAGCTTATACGTATCTGCACCAAGTGCAAGGGCGAGCAGCTGATGACCAAGACAGATGCCGAACATCGGCTTTTTGCCGATGAGCTTTTTCACCTCGGCAATGACCTCAGGGACGTCTTTTGGATCTCCTGGTCCATTGGACAGGAAGATACCATCCGGATTCATGGCAAGGATTTCCTCGGCCTTTGTCTGCGCCGGTACGACAGTGAGACTGCAGCCCAGCTCATGCATGGATTTCAGGATATTCTGCTTGATGCCGAAATCCATCACGACGACTTCTGGTGCATCTTTTTTTTCAGATTCCATTTTATAGATTTCCGGCGTTGTGACTTCGTTGACAACATCTTTTTTGATTGGCACGGCAAAGAGCTCATCAATTTCAGTCTGCGCAGCATCTTCTGCTACAATGATGCCCTTCATGGTGCCTGCGGAACGGATCTTCCGCGTGACGGCGCGTGTATCTACGTTATACAGGCAGGGGATGCCCTGTCTGGTGAGAAACTCACTCAGAGATGTCTCATAATGCCAGTTGCTGCCCTGTTCGCAAAGTTCACCGATAATGAAGCCGTTCACAAAGGATTTGCGCGACTGCATGAATATCTCTGCAATTCCGTAGTTACCGACCATCGGATAAGTCAGCGTAACAATCTGCCGGCAATAGGATGGATCCGTAAGGATTTCCTGATAGCCTGTCATTCCCGTGTTGAATACAACCTCGCCGGTTGCCTTTATGTTATTCAGAAGCGTGCCGTGAAAAACACTTCCATCTTCTAAAATCAATTTTCCTTTCAAAAGAACACCTCCGTTTACTATAATGCAGTCCTGCTGCATATCAGCCAAGGATTTTGCCATTCTGCATGACCATGCGGCCATCGACCAGGGTCATTACAGCCCGTCCCTTCAGCTTGCGGCCAACAAAAGGAGAATGGGAACCCTTGGTATAAAATTCCTTGTCATCGACTGTCCAGTCAAGTTCAGGGTCGATGACGGTAATATCTGCCGGTCTGCCCTCGCTCAGGCTGCCTGCATTAAGCCCAAAGATCCGGGCAGGTTCATACGTCATTTTGGAAATCATCTGCATAAGATCGAGTTTGCCGGTATGATACAGATCTGTGAGCAGAACGCCCAGAGCTGTTTCAAGGCCAGGAAAACCACTCGGTGCATAAGCGTATTCGCGATCCTTTTCTTCCTGCGCATGCGGGGAGTGATCGGTAACGATTGCATCGATTGTGCCGTCCTTCAGACCAGCCAGTACAGCATCCACATCCTTCTGTTCGCGGAGCGGCGGATTGATCTTCGTTGAGCTGTCAATCGGATTTACGCAGTCATCGGTCATCGTGAGATGCTGCGGTGTTGCTTCTGCAGTCACCTTCACACCGCGTTTTTTTGCCTCGCGCACAAGATCTACAGAACGTGCTGAACTGATGTGTGCGACATGCACACGTGCGTCTGCATACTCAGCAAGCAGGATATCACGTGCTACGGCGATATCCTCTGCCACGGTCGGGCGGCCCTTCATGCCGAGCATTGCACTGTGATGGCTCTCATTCATGACGCCCTCTTCGACCAGTGTCGGCTCTTCATCGTGATTGATGATGATCTTGTCAAACGTGCGCAGGTAATCGAAGCCATTCAGCAGAACCTTGGCGGATTTGACAAAATGTCCATCATCCGAAAAAGCTACGGCACCAGCTTCTGTCATATCGCCGACTTCAGCGAGTTCCTCGCCTTTCTGTCCTTTGGTCAGCGCACCGATGATTTCTACATGGATGAGACCGGCCTCGCGGGCACGTTCCTGCAGGCTGCGTACGAGTGCAGCCGTATCAACGACAGGCTTGGTGTTCGGCATGGTGGCAACTGTTGTATAGCCACCGGCGGCTGCTGCCTTTGAGCCAGAAACGAAGTCTTCCTTTGCTTCCTGACCTGGTTCACGGAAATGGACATGCATATCGATGAGACCTGGCGTAACGATTTTGCCGCTTACATCAATGATATCTTCATCGCCTGCAGCGAGACCCTTGCCGATTGCCTTGATTTTCCCATCTTCGATCAACAGATCAGCCACGTCATCGAATTTATTTTCCGGATTGATAATACGTCCGCCTTTAAGCAATTGTTTCACTGTTTTTTCCTCCTGTCAGAGCCAAAGTTAAAAGTGCCATACGAATAGCTACACCGTTCTGTACCTGTTCCTGGATTGCTGAATTGCTGCCATAAGCAATCTTTGGTGAAATTTCCAGTCCTTTATTCATCGGGCCTGGATGAAGAATCAGCACATCATCCTTGGCCAGTGCCAGGCGCTGATCGTTCAGGCCAAAAATCCTGGCATATTCACGCGTTGATGGGAACAGACCAGCTTTCTGTCGTTCCAGCTGAATGCGCAGGACATTGATGACATCAGCGGCTTCGATTGCATCTTCGATACGGTCGTGTACATAGATGCCTTCTTCTTCGTACAGAAAGCGAGGCAGCAGTGTCTTCGGCCCTGCAAGATGGACTTCAATGCCCATCTTGCGCATGCCCCAGATATCACTGCGTGCCACACGGCTATGGGATATATCGCCAATGATGGCTGCCTTAAGCCCCTTTAAATGTCCTTTATGCTGCTGGATGGTGAAAAGATTCAGCAGCCCCTGAGAAGGATGTGCATGTGCGCCGTCTCCTGCATTCAGGATGACCGGGCTGACAACCTTGGTTGCATATTCTGCGGCTCCTTCTGCCTTATGGCGCATGACAATAGCATCTACGCCCATGGCCTCAATCGTAAGCAATGTATCCCGCAGGCTCTCGCCTTTAACGATGCTGCTGGTTCCGGCTGTAATATTCACGACATCAGCGCCCAGATATTTGCCTGCAAATTCAAAGGAAGTGCGCGTACGCGTACTTGGCTCGTAGAAAAGCGTAACGATGGATTTTCCCCGCAGGGTCGGCACCTTCTTGATATCACGATGGATGACATTCTTCATTTCCTTCGCGGTTTCCAGTACCAGTTCGATTTCTTCCGGGGAGAAGTATTCCAGACCAAGAATATTCTTACCGCGCAAAGATACATTGTTTTTTCCCAAGTCAATCACTCCTTAATCAAAATCAAGGCATAAATAATTATACATCATTCATGCATAAACTTTCAAGAAAACTTATTGCCTAGTTACATTTCATTAGTATAAAAAAAGCTTTCTCATGCGATGGCATAAGAAAGCTTGATAGCTTACATCGATATAGATATCATCAAAAATCTACATCACTTAGCTCCCTTTATCAGCCTCACAGGACTAATCTTAAAAGGCAATATTTGTTTTTCGGTTTTCCTTGTTTAGAATCATAACACATCCATAAAGCACTGTCAATGAAAAGCCGGAGCTCTGAGGAAATAAT
>CAZTAP010000108.1:0-9273 GCA_964611665.1 uncultured Selenomonadaceae bacterium
ATGGTATCCGGTCCGATTCCGCTCCCTACAGAGAAAAATATTTATACGATTTTGCGTTCTCCACATGTAAATAAGGATTCGCGTGAGCAGTTCGAAATGAGAACTCACAAGCGTCTTATTGACATCTTAGAACCAACTTCCAAAACTGTAGATGCGCTGATGCGTCTCGATTTGCCAGCTGGTGTGGATATCGAAATCAAACTGTAAGAGGAGGTGGAATGAATGTCTAAAGCAATTTTAGGTAGAAAACTTGGTATGACTCAGATCTTCACAGAAGAGGGTAAAGTTGTTCCTGTTACAGTTGTTGAATCTGGCAAGAATTTTGTAATCCAGAACAAGACAGTTGAGAACGACGGCTACAATGCTGTACAGCTTGGCTTCGGTGAAGTTAAGGAAAAGAAAGTAACGAAACCAATGAAAGGTCATTTCGCAAAAGCTGGTATTTCACCAGTAAAATTCATTCGTGAAATGCGTTTGGCGGATGCTTCTGAATATAAGGCCGGTGATGTAATCGGCGTTGACATATTTAGTGCCGGAGAATTAGTTGACGTTACTGGTACATCTAAGGGCAAGGGCTTTGCTGGTACGATTAAACGTCACAACTTTGCTTGCGGTCCGATGGGCCATGGCTCGAAATCACATCGTGAACCTGGTTCCACGGGTGCGATGATCAGCGGCCACGGCGGTCGTGTCCTGAAGGGCAAGAAGCTGCCAGGTCATATGGGAAGTGTTCAGGTAACTGTACAGCGCCTCAGCGTTGTAAGAGTTGATGCTGACCGTAACCTGCTCCTCATCAAGGGCGCTATTCCGGGCCCGAAGAAGAGCTTCGTTGTCATTAAGAACACCGTTAAGCCGGGTAAAAACTAATTGGAAGGAGGATATGCTATATTATGCCTACAGTAGCAGTTTATGACATCGCTAACAAGCAGGTTGGCGATATTGAATTAAATGAGAGCATTTTCGGCGTAGAGATGAACGCACCACTTCTTCATCAGGCAGTCGTAATGCAGCTTGCAGCACAGCGTCTTGGTACGCATGCAACGAAAACCAGAGGTTTTGTTCGCGGTGGCGGACGCAAGCCTTGGAAGCAGAAGGGCACTGGCCGTGCAAGAAGCGGTTCGACGCGTTCCCCAATCTGGGTTGGCGGCGGTACAGTATTTGGCCCGCAGCCGCGTTCTTATGCTTTCAGCATGCCGCGCAAACAGCGTCGTCTCGCAATCAAATGCGCACTCTCTGATAAGGTTCAGAGCGGCGACTTCGTTGTTCTGGAAAACCTCGACTTTGCAGCTCCGAAGACGAAAGACGTCGTTAAGATGCTCAAAGATTTCAGCGTAGATTCCAAGGCTCTTCTCATCACAGCTGATGAAGCAGAGAACGTAGAGAAATCTTCGCGCAATATTCCGGGTGTAAAAGCAATCAACACTTGTGGATTGAATGTTTATGATATCTTGAATCATGACAAGCTCTTCATTACAAAAGATGCCATTACCCGTATTGAGGAGGTATTTGCATAATGGACGCACGCGATATCTTGATCCGTCCGCTCATCACGGAAAGAACGACACAGCTCATGGCTGAAGGCAAATACGTTTTTGTTGTTGCAAAGGCAGCAAACAAGATCGAAATTGGCAAGGCTGTTGCTGAAGTCTTCAAAGTGAAGGTGGATTCGGTGAACACAGTGAATGTCACTGGTAAAGTAAAACGTATGGGACGCAGCGTTGGCAAGCGTTCTGACTATAAGAAAGCAATCGTTAAGCTCGCAGCTGGAGAAAGCATCGAGTTCTTCGAAGCTTAAGTTTTAGAAAAGGAGGTAAATTAAGTGGCAATAAAGAGTTTTAAACCATATTCTGCAGGCAGAAGATTCATGACGGTTGCTTCTTTTGAAGAAATCACGACGGATAAGCCTGAGAAATCCCTCGTTGAACGCCTTAAGAAACATGGCGGACGTAATCAGCAGGGTCGTTTGACAGTTCGTCATCAGGGCGGCGGCCATAAGCGCCTTTACCGCGTGATCGACTTCAAACGTAACAAAGACGGTATTCCGGCACGCGTTGCTACGATCGAATACGATCCGAACCGCAGTGCCCGCATTGCACTTTTAAATTACGCTGACGGTGAGAAGCGTTATATTCTTGCACCGAATGGTCTTAAAGTTGGGGATCAGGTTGTTTCCGGTCCGGATGCTGATATCAAGACTGGTAATTCACTGCCAATCAAGAACATCCCGGTTGGTACACTCATCCATAACGTTGAGCTCAAAATCGGCAAGGGCGCACAGCTCGTCCGCAGTGCTGGTGCTTCTGCTCAGCTCATGGCTAAGGAAGGCGATTATGCACTTCTTCGTATGCCATCTGGCGAGCTTCGTAAAGTTCATGTCAACTGCCGTGCGACGATTGGTCAGGTCGGCAATCTTGAACATGAGAACATTACGATCGGTAAAGCCGGCCGTTCACGCTGGCTCGGTATCCGTCCGGAGAACCGCGGCGTAGCGATGAACCCGAACGACCATCCGCATGGTGGTGGTGAAGGACGCAGCCCGGTTGGCCGCAAGCATCCTGTTACTAAATGGGGTAAATGCGCTATGGGTGCCAAGACTCGTCGTAAAAAAGGCTCAGACAAGTTCATTGTCAAAGGGCGTACGAAATAATCAATCGACAGCGACAGCCGCTAAGGCTGCCTGAGCGAAAGGAGGATACACTTTGTCAAGATCAATTAAAAAGGGACCTTACGTTCATGAAAGCTTGATGAAAAAAGTAGATGCAATGAATGAAGCTAACGAAAACAAAGTCGTAAAGACTTGGTCGCGCAGCTCAACGATTCTGCCGACCTTCGTTGGTCACACGATTGCAGTTCATGACGGCCGCAAACATGTGCCAGTATACGTCACTGAAGATATGGTTGGACACAAGCTCGGTGAATTTGCTCCGACGCGTACGTTCAAAGGCCATTCTGGTGAAGAGAGAAAGACAACTCTTAAGTAATTTGCGAAAGGAGGATCCTCTGTGGAATCTAAAGCAGTAGCTAAATACGTTCGCATCGCTCCGCGCAAAGTACGTGTTGTCATGGATCTCATCCGTGGCAAGAACGTTGCCGAAGCCTTTGCGATTTTAAAGTTCACACCGAAAGTCGGTGCTGACGCAATAGAAAAAGTTCTGAAATCAGCAGTAGCAAATGCTGAGAACAATTTTGATATGAATGTCGATAAGCTCTACGTTTCCTCGGCCTTTGTTGACCAGGGACCTACGCTCAAGCGCATCCATCCGCGTTCCCGTGGACAGGCGTTCAAGATTTTGAAACGCACATCTCATATTACAGTTGTTGTAGAAGAAAGATAAGAAGGAGGGAAACGGTTTGGGTCAGAAAGTTAATCCGCATGGTATTCGCCTTGGCATCGTCAAGACTTGGGATGCTAAGTGGTATGCAGATAAAGATTATGCAGCAAACCTGCATGAAGATATAAAAATCCGTGCATTCCTTAAGGACAGCCTTAAGATTGCTGGTGTATCAAAGATTGAAACAGAACGTTCTAAGAATCGTTTGAAGCTCACGATTCACACGGCTAAACCTGGTATGGTTATCGGCCGCGGTGGTTCGGGCATCGAACAGATCAAAGAAGGTCTGAAGAAATATACGACGAAGCATGTTGATATCAACATTGCTGAGATCAAACAGCCGGATATGGATGCAACGCTTGTTGCTGAAAATATCGCAGCTCAGCTCGAACGCCGTATCGCATTCCGCCGCGCAATGAAGCAGGCAGTAAGCCGCACGATGCGTATGGGTGCAAAGGGCATCAAGGTTAAGGTTGGCGGCCGTCTTGGCGGTGCTGAAATCGCAAGAAGTGAATCCTACCGTGAGGGCAGCATTCCGCTTCATACGTTGAGAGCTGATATTGATTACGGTACAGCTGAAGCCCATACGACTTACGGCCGCATCGGCGTAAAGGTATGGATCTTCAAGGGCGAAGTTCTTCCGGAAAGAAAGCAGCCTGTAGCTGCTGTTGAAGGGAGCGAAGCTTAATGTTATTACCAAAGAGAGTAAAATATCGTAAACAGTTCCGTGGACGCATGAAGGGCAAGGCTCATCGTGGCAACACAGTAAGCCATGGTACATTCGGTCTTGTTGCTTTGGAGCCGGCATGGATCACAAATAGACAGATCGAAGCAGCCCGTATTGCTATGACTCGTTATATCAAGCGTGGCGGCCAGGTTTGGATCAAGATTTTCCCGGATAAGCCGGTAACTGCAAAACCTGCTGAAACCCGCATGGGTAGTGGTAAAGGTTCGCCTGAGTACTGGGTAGCAGTTGTAAAACCAGGCCGTGTTTTGTTTGAGATGGACGGCGTAACCGAAGAGATCGCAAAGGAAGCTATGCGTCTCGCTGGTCACAAGCTGCCGATCAAGACGAAATTCGTTACACGTGAAGAGACTGAAAAGCAAGCAGAGGGCGGTGAAGTAAATGAAGGTTAATGAAATGCGTGATATGAGTGCTGGAGAACTTAACCAGAAACTTGCTTCGCTTAAAGAGGAGTTATTTAACCTCCGTTTCCAGCTCGCCACTGGCCAGCTTGAGAACCCGATGCGTATCAAAGAAGTAAAGAAGACGATTGCCCGCATTAAGACAATCCAGCGCGAGCAGGAACTTAAGGCTTAAGACGTTTGGCAGAAATGATATGCAGAGGAAGGAGGCTCCCTAATGAGCGAAAGAAATGTACGTAAAAGCAGAATTGGTAAAGTTGTAAGCGATAAGATGGACAAGACAGTTGTAGTTGCTGTCGTTGACCTCGAACAGCATAAGCTTTATAAGAAGGCAGTAAAGAAGACGGTTAAATTCCAGGCTCACGATGAGAACAACGATGCTCATGTTGGCGATACAGTTTCTATCATGGAAACTCGTCCGCTTTCAAAGCACAAGCGTTGGAGAGTCGTAGAAGTCGTTGAAAGAGCAAAATAAGAATTTCTTAGATGCTTATAGAATTCTAAGAAGGAGGTTAACAAATGATTCAACAACAGACAATGCTGAATGTTGGTGATAACACTGGTGCAAAAGAAATCATGTGCATCCGCGTTATGGGCGGTTCCTATCGCAAATACGCGAACATTGGTGATATAATTGTAGCTGCAGTAAAGACTGCTGCCCCGGGCGGTACGGTCAAAAAGGGTGATGTAGTCAAGGCTGTAGTTGTTCGCAGCGTCAAGGGCCTGCGCAGAGCAGACGGCTCTTACATTCGCTTCGATGAGAACGCTGCTGTATTGATCAAAGATGATAAGACTCCGAGAGGCACTCGTATTTTCGGACCAGTAGCCAGAGAGCTCCGCGATAAGGACTTCATGAAGATCGTTTCACTGGCTCCTGAAGTACTTTAATAGTGAGGAGGTGCTATTTTGTCACTGAACAAATTGCATGTAAAAAAAGGTGATACGGTTGTCGTATTATCCGGTAAAGATAAAGGCAAGCAGGGAAAAGTCATTCAGGCTATGCCGAAGAAGGACAAAGTCGTCGTTGAAGGCGTAAACAAGGTTAAGCGCCACACGAAGCCGAATCAGAAGGCTCCGCAGGGTGGTATTCTTGTTAAGGAAGCTCCGATGCATGCCTGCAAGGTAATGCTCGTCTGCCCGGCCTGCTCGAAGGCTACCCGTATTGCGAAAAAAGAAGTCAACGGCAAGATGGTTCGCGCCTGCAAAAAATGCGGCGAAGTCATCGACCAGACAAAATAATTAAGAAAGGAGGCACATTTGGTGGATAGATTACAGGAAAAATATCTTAAGGAAGTCGTTCCGGCAATGACGGAGAAGTTCGGTTATAAGAACATCATGCAGCTTCCGAAAATCGAGAAAGTCATCATTAACATGGGCGTTGGCGAGGCTGTCGGAAATCCGAAAGCGCTTGATTCTGCAGTTGCAGATCTCACGATCATTGCAGGCCAGAAGCCGATTCTCACGCGTGCGAAGAAGTCGCTCGCAGCCTGGAAACTTCGTCAGGGCATGCCGATTGGCGCAAAGGTAACTCTTCGCGGCCTGCGCATGTATCAGTTCCTCGACAAGTTCATGAACGTTGCTCTTCCGCGTGTTCGTGACTTCCGTGGTGTCAGTGACAAGGCTTTTGATGGCCGCGGCAATTATGCTGTAGGTCTCAAGGAGCAGCTCATTTTCCCGGAAATCGAATACGATAAGATCGATAAGCTCCGTGGTATGAACATTGTTGTCGTTACAACGGCTAAATCTGACGAAGAAGCTAGAGAGCTTCTGAAGCTCATGGGTATGCCGTTTACTGCTTAAAAGGAGGTACTGACTGTGGCTAAAAAGTCAATGGTTGAAAAATGGAGCCAGGAACCAAAGTTCAAGGTTCGTAAATATAACAGATGTAAGATTTGCGGTCGTCCGCACGGCTACATGAGAAAGTTTGACATGTGCCGTATTTGCTTCAGAGAGCAGAGCTACAAAGGTGCCATCCCGGGCGTAACGAAGGCCAGCTGGTAACTTTTTAGTATAGATTGAAAGGAGGATATCGATTCACATGGTAATGACTGATCCTATTGCAGATATGTTAACTCGTTTGCGCAATGCAAACTCCGTTTTCCACGAAAAAGTTGAGATCCCAGGTTCGAAAATCAAACAGGCTATTGCAGCTGTTCTGAAAGAAGAGGGTTTCATCAAAGACTTCTCTTTCACTGAGGATAATAAGCAGGGTGTTCTTACACTTACGCTGAAATATGGTCCGGAACGTGAAAAAGTAATTACAGGCATTAAGCGTATTTCGAAGCCAGGTCTTCGCGCTTATGCAAAGAGCACTGAGCTTCCGCGTGTACTCGGCGGCCTCGGCATCGCGATTATTTCCACTTCCAAGGGAATCATGAGCGACAAGCAGGCTCGTAAGGCTGGTCTCGGCGGCGAAGTCATCGCTTACGTTTGGTAATTATAAAAGAAGTCAGGAGGTGTACAGATGTCAAGAATTGGTAGAGCACCAATTGAAATCCCAGCTGGCGTAACCGTCACGCTTGGTGATGAAAATAAGGTGACAGTAAAAGGTCCGAAAGGTGAGCTCTCTCGTGAGCTTCACAAAGATATGAAAATCACAGTTGAAGGCAGCGTTATTACAGTAGAGCGTCCTTCCGATGATAAATTGCACAGATCCCTTCATGGTCTGACCCGCTCGCTTATCCATAACATGGTTCTCGGCGTGACGGAAGGTTTCTCCAAGAAACTCGAAATCAACGGCGTTGGTTACCGTGCTGCAAAGCAGGGCAAGAACCTGAATCTCTCGCTTGGTTTCTCTCATCCGGTTGTCGTTGAGCCGCCAACGGGTATCTCGCTCGACGCTCCGTCTGCTACGCAGATCATCGTATCCGGTATTGATAAAGAAGCTGTAGGCGCTATGGCTGCCAAGATTCGCAGCTACAGAGAGCCTGAGCCGTATAAGGGCAAAGGTATTAAGTACGAAGGTGAGCATATCCGCCGCAAGGTTGGTAAAGCTGGCGCGAAGGGTAAGAAATAATCATCTTTAAAGGAAAGGAGTGACCACTGTGCTTCTTAAAGCAGATAAGAATAAAGCTCGTCAGAAACGTCATTTAAGAGTCCGCAACCATATCGCTGGTACGGCTGTAAGACCTCGTCTCAACGTATTCCGCAGCCTCGCAAACATCTATGCGCAGGTTATTGATGATGAAAAGGGCGTAACGCTCGTTTCGGCAAGCTCGCAGGATAAAGAATTCAAGAATTACGGCGGCAACATCGAAGCTGCAAAAGCAATCGGTGCTGAAGTTGCTAAGCGTGCTCTGGAAAAGGGCATTACGGAAGTTGTATTCGACCGCGGTGGTTATATCTACCATGGCCGCGTTGCAGCTCTTGCTGAAGCAGCTCGTGAAGCTGGTTTGAAATTCTAAGATTGCAAAGGAGGTAAATGAATGGCTAGAATGGACAACGAAACTCCGGAGTTCGAGGAGAAAGTTGTATATATAAACAGAGTTGCTAAGGTTGTTAAAGGTGGCCGTCGTTTCTCGTTCAGCGCACTTGTTGTTGTTGGCAATAGAAATGGCAAAGTCGGCGCTGGTCTCGGTAAGGCTGGCGAAGTACCGGAAGCAATCCGCAAAGGCATCGAAGATGCAAAGAAGAATCTTATCGAAGTATCCCTGAAGGATCAGACGATTCCTCATCAGATCACTGGTATTTTTGGCGCAGGACGCGTTCTTTTGAAACCGGCTGCAAAAGGTACTGGTGTTATCGCCGGCGGCCCGGCTCGTGCAGTACTTGAGCTCGCAGGCATCCACGATATCCTGACAAAATCCCTCGGCTCGTCCAACCCGAACAACATGGTTCGTGCGACACTGAAGGGTCTCGAACAGCTTAAGAAAGCTGAAGTTGTTGCTGAGCTCCGTGGTAAAACAGTTCAGGAACTTTTGGGTTAAGGAGGCATTTCAATGGCAAAACTGAAAATCACTCTTACCAGAAGCCTGATTGGTAGACCGGCAACGCAGAGAGCTACAGTTAAGGCTTTGGGCTTAAAGAAACTCAACTCAGTAGTAGAGTTTGCTGACAGCGAAGCAGTTCGCGGCCAGATCCACAAGGTGGAACATCTCGTTACTGTAGAAGAAATTCAGGACTAATCGTTAAGGAGGTGCAGCAAAAGATGAAATTACATGAATTAGCTCCGGCTCCGGGCTCCAAGCAGACACGCAACCGTGTAGGCCGTGGTCTTGGCAGCGGAAACGGAAAGACTGCCGGCAGAGGCATGAAAGGTCAGAACTCCCGCAGCGGCGGTGGTGTTCGTACTGGTTTCGAAGGCGGTCAGATGCCAATCTATCGCAGACTTCCGAAACGCGGCTTCAAAAATATCTTCGCAAAGACTTTTGCAGAAGTTAATGTTGAAACACTCAATCGCTTTGACGATGGTGCAACGGTTGATCCGGTAGCACTTGTTGAGGCAGGCATTCTGAAGAATGTTCAGGATGGTATCCGCATTCTTGGTAATGGTGAGCTCACAAAGAAACTTACCGTCCGTGCAAACGGTTTTACCAAAACTGCAGAAAGCAAGATTACGGCAGCAGGCGGAAAAGTTGAGGTGATCTAAGGTGCTTTCAGCCCTTGCGAACATCTTTAAGATCCCGGAGCTTCGTCAGAAAATCATTTTTACACTGGTGATGTTCGCCGTGTTCAGAATGGGAACCCATATTCCGGTTCCGGGGGTTAATCCGGCAGCTATTGAACAGCTGTTCAATAACGGCAATCTGTTTGGTTTGCTGGACTTGTTCTCTGGTGGTGCCTTTAGTAAATTTTC
>CAZTAP010000109.1:0-9179 GCA_964611665.1 uncultured Selenomonadaceae bacterium
TTTAGGCGAATTTTCCAGAATAGGCAATGGACCGTAGGACGGATAATCGATGCGTTAATTGGTCGTTTCACGTATGATCAGTTGTGGGGGAATGGATTTGTGGACAGGTGCGGATAATGGCTTAGGCTGCCGCTTTTTTCGTTGCTTGCAGTTCCAAAATTGACAGAATAATGAAAAACTAGTATACTGATAAAACAATAAGATATGAAAATTTATTTTAGGAAGAAGAGATCATTTATGATGAGCAGACAGATTGGTATAGCAGGGATGCTGCTTCTGGCGGTTGGTATCTTTGCCGGAGCTGGCATGGAAGATGCAGCGTTGAGTGGATATATGACGAAAAGCCTGGCGGTGCAGGAAAATAAGAATGAGGAAAAGATCCCAGAGATCAAAGTGCCGGAAATCAAGGTGCCGGAGTTCAAGAAGGAAGATGTGTATGGAGACAGCGAAAAGATGGCTGTTATTTGATGGTTTATCACTCATGTCTTTTTGGTTGCCTTTTTGGGAAGAACTCGCTAAAATAGAAAGGCAGAAAGGACTTGGTAAAGAGTGGATATCAATCAACCAATCGGGGTTTTTGATTCAGGACTTGGTGGAATCAGTGTTTTACGGGAAATTACAGCTCTGCTGCCAGCAGAAGATTATATATTCTATGGAGATTCGGCAAATGCGCCTTATGGGGTGCGGCCGACAGAGGAAATCCGGCAGCTTACGACTGTAGTCTTTGATAAGCTCATTGCCCGGGGCGTCAAGGCGATTGTCATTGCCTGCAATACGGCTTCGAGTGCAGCGGGCGAGGCTTTGCGCAAGCAGTATCCGGAGATTCCCATCATTGCAATCGAGCCGGCTTTAAAGCCTGCAGTATTGAGCTTTCCGGGTGGGACTGTGGCAGTTATGGCTACGGAAGCAACTTTGCGTGAGAAGAAGTTCCATCGTTTGATGGAGTCCTATCAGGGGCAGGCCAGGATTTTGAAGCTTCCCTGTCCGGGACTGCCGGAGTTTGTGGAGCGCGGTGAGCTTCATTCTGAGAAACTGCGCGCATTTTTGCAGGAGCGCTTTGCTTCTTTGGGCGGCGCCAAGCTCAATGGCATTATCCTTGGCTGCACGCACTATCCTTTCGTGCAGCCGATGATCCAGGAGGTTGCCGGTAAGGATGTCCGGATCTTTGATGGTGCGGCCGGCACGGCACGTCAGCTCAAACGGCGGCTTAAGGCCAGAGACTGGCTGAAGCCGGAGGGCAGCCAGGGAAAGATTACCTGGCTCAACAGCAGTGATGATCCGGGCTTTATTGAACGGTCCAGAATGCTTTATATGATGAAATGAAAAATGGTTCTGATCAGAAGTATTGTTTTCTGGTCAGAACCATTTTTTGAGGTGTTTATTCGTTTAATTCAGGTGCCCTGACCGGTTCGTCTGCCGGATCGGTGAGCGTATCTTCTTTGGCAGGTGTATCCCACCAGAGAGAATCCTTGTATCCGATGACGCTTGAAGTAAAAGGCGTACCGTCGTTTGCCTTGTAGTGGCGTGTAGCGCGGAAAACATAGTTAGCCCCCAGACAGAGCAGTGGTACGTTGGTAAAGACGATGAGAATATTGCCGAGGTCTGAGATTGCCCAGAGATTGCCGAGGTCGATGCCAGCCAGGGAGCAGGCGATGCCGAAAGCTGTAATGAAGATGCCGAGCAGGCGGATGCCGTTGATGAAGCTTTGGCTGCGGCTGATCCGGTTTGCGGCAATTTCTGAGAAGCTGATCATGCCAACCAGGCAAGTCAAGGCAAAGAGACAGAAGCAGAATGTGAGCAAAAAGGCCACGATAGCATTGAAGGCCGTGCCAGGTGTGAGTATCTGGGCAGAGGCCAAAAATTTAGGCAGTTTGCCCAGAGCCTGCCAGCTGGCACCCTGATCAGCGCCCGTCCATGGATGGGACATGACAACGATGAAGCCTGTCAGCGTGCAGATGACGAGCGTATCGAGGAAAACACCGATGGACTGCACAAGCCCCTGTTCACACGGGTGTTTGGCATCGGAGCAGGCAGCAGCCATGGTGATGGTTCCCTGGCCGGCTTCGTTTGACATCAAGCCGCGTTTCACGCCCTGGACAAGGACTGTGCCGAATATGCCGCCGAAGATGGCATCTGGCGAAAATGCTCCGCCGAATACAGCGGTAAAGAAGTAGGGAAGCTGTTCAAGATTCAGGGCGACCAAAATCAGGACAACCAGCATATAAACAATAGCCATGACCGGAACCATGCCATTGGTCACGCGGGTTACTGTTTTGATGCCGCCAAAAGCGATCCAGGCGGTCATGAGCACAATGAGCAGAGCGACAGCATAGGAAAATGCACCGACTGTCGGGAGTTCACTGCCGACCAGAATGGAGCCCATCTGATCAATGGAGGAGACTACATTGAAGCCCTGTGCCGGAATGCAGCACATCGCATAGACAATGTACATGATGGAAAGCAGGATACCAGCAATGGCCCGGTCGCCAAGCAGCTTGCGGCCGTAGAATGGCAGACCGCCGACAAATTCATCATGTTTGCGTTCTTTAAAAATTTGGGCCAGTACAGCTTCGGCATAAGCTGTTGCCATGCCAAAAGATGCGGAAAGCCACATCCAGAAAAGGGCGCCAGGTCCGCCAACGGAAATCGCGCCTGTGACGCCCAGAATATTGCCGGGACCTACACGCATAGCAGAGCTCAGCAGGAAAGCGGCAAGTGGAGAAATTCCTGTCTCACCGCTTTTCCGTTGTGCCAGGATGCGGATGCCCCGGGTAAAATGTGTGAGCTGGATGAGCCCTGTTTTGATTGTAAAATAAAGTCCGGCGCCAAAAAGGCAGAGTACAGCAAGAGAAAAATTTCCCAGGACAGGGATTGCCTTATACCAGGGAAGGTTCGTCGGAAAATCCCAAAAGAAATCAGAAACTGGTATGACGAAAGCAAAAACTTGGTTGATATTCGTGAATAATTGCTCCATAAGCGGGCGGTGTCGGTGAAAAAGACGCCGCAATCACCTCTTTCATATTTAGTATGATTCCATTATAACAGGGTAAAAGAGCAAAAAGAAGCATAAAAATGCGGTAAACTAAGCAAAAAATGCTCGAATTGCTGTTGTTTTCACTTGCAAAATCCTGAATAATGGCGTTATAATACAGTCCTGTGTAATTAATCAGGTAAATGTTTCAAGGGGATGATGAGGTTGCGTCCATTGCGCAAAATGATTTTTATGGCAGGCATTGTTTTCTATGCATTGCTGCAAAGTACGGTATTTGCAGCTGCGCCTTTGCCAGACAGTGTAGCCGGCATCACAGCAGATGCAGCTGTATTGCTCAATGAAAATACCGGAGAGGTGCTTTATGAGAAAAATGCAACCAAGCGGGAATATCCGGCGAGCATGACGAAAATGATGACGACTATTCTGGCGCTGGAAAAAGGAAATCCGGACCAGGCGGTGACTATCAGCGATGATGCAGCAGATGTAGAATGTACGCGTGTGGTATCAGGGCAGCAGATCCGGCTGAAGGATCTTTTGCAGCAAATGATGATGATTTCGGATAATGGGGCAGCCTTGGCAATCGGTGAAACTCTGGGCGGCACGCAGGAAAATTTTGCGGCTATGATGAATCTCAAGGCAAAGCAGATCGGAGCGGAGAGTACACATTTTGTCAATCCAAATGGCATGCCGGATGGAAATCATTATTCCACGGCTATGGATATGGCCAAGATTGCAGCTTATGGCATGCATAACCAGCAGTTCCGTAATATCGTCGGAACCCGGCAGAAAATGATTTATTATATTCAGCCAGCTGGCTATAAAACGTATTGTGAAAACAGCAATGAGCTGCTGTACAGCTATGATGGCTGTACAGGGATCAAGACAGGCTGGACGAGTGCAGCAAGAGGCTGCCTGGCGGCAGCAGCAAAGCGTGGGAATACTGAGCTTTTGGTTGTTGTCATGCATGCAGGCGATGATGAGTCGCGTTTTGTTGATGCCGCAGCGTTGCTGGATTATGGATTCAGTTATTTTAAAGATGGTTCAGCGAAAAATTGAGAGAAGAAAGCCATGCAGAGGAATAAAGCTGCATGGCTTTTTTGCTGGTTCGGTGTGGGAAAAAATGGTATACTGAGAAAAGAAAAACGAGGGAGGAATTTGTATGGAGTTTATGACATCATTGGCCGTTGGCATGCAAAAGGAAGCACAGGACAAGGTTACGGCCCGAAATACCGCGAAGGCGGTGGGCAGCAGGTCATTGCCGGTCTATGCTACACCGGCAATGACCGGATTGATGGAAAAGGCTGCAGCGGAACTTGCACAGGAACATATGCCAGAGGGATGGACTACCGTGGGAATCACTCTTTCTATTGCGCATAAGGCCGCGACTCCTGTTGGTATGGCAGTACGTGCAGCTGCGAAGGTTACGAAAATCGAGGGCAGGAAAATCAGCTATCAGGTCACTGCCTTTGATGAACGGGAAGAAATCGGGAGCGGCATACATGAACGCTTTGCTGTTCAGGAGGAGAAGTTTCTGGACAAGGCGCAGAAAAAATGAAGAAAATCATCGAGACATTATTGTCTGGCAATAGACAGCAGCAAGCCTGTATGCTGGTTACGATTGTGGACAGCCACGGCAGTGCACCAAGAAAACGGGGGGCATGTATGGTCGTTCAGTCACAGGGGCGTGCAGCAGGTACCATCGGTGGAGGCACGCTGGAGTATCAGGCGGTGTCCTATGCGATGGAACTTCTGCAGCAGGGCAGGGGCGAGTATCATGCTTATGGACTGGCGGAGGGCAGTCCTTCTGCCTTAGGCATGGTTTGCGGCGGAGCGGTTGATGTATTGTTCAGCTATATTCCGGCAGAAACCTGCATCATACAGACTTTGCAAAGGATACAGGAAGTTCTCTCTCTGCACGGCAGCGGCTGGCTTGTGCTGCCATTTCAAGGCATGGGATTGAGCTTTTTCCATGCTGGCGGCTCATGTGGTGTGCCCTGCGGACTTTCCTGGGATGAAATCCAGACGGTACGGGATTCTATGCTCTTGAACAAGGGGATGGAGCAATATTATGTTCGCTGTCTTCGGAACAACAGCCGTGTCTTTGTGTTCGGCGGAGGTCATCTGGCACAGGAACTGGTGCCTCTTCTTGCACATGTCGGCTTCCGCTGTATTGTTACAGATGATCGTCCTGAGTATGCAGCCGGGGAGCTTTTTCCGGCAGCAGAAGAGATACATGTGCGGGATTTTGAGGAGCTTGCTGGCAGCTATGAGGTGCACCCCGATGACTATATCATTGGCGTCACACGGGGACATGCAGGCGATTTTGCGGTAGAACGCTTTGCACTTGGCACGTCGGCAGGCTATATCGGAATCGTGGGAAGCCGCAGGAAAATTGCCTTTGTCAATGAAAAACTGCGGGCGGCAGGTTTTTCTGAGGAAGATCTGGCCAGAGTCACTGCACCGATTGGTTTGCCGATTGGCAGTGAGACGCCCGCAGAGATTGCTGTAAGTATTGCAGCCCAGCTCATTCAGATCCGGGCTGCAAGAAAGACATCCTAAAATAAATGTACGTTTTAGAGAAACTTTTTGATATAAACTTTGCAATTGGTATGTAAGTGTGTTAAAATACAAACATGTTGTGTATAGACAAACCGATGATGAAGCTAAAAAAGTCATCTGCGCACGTACAGAGAGCCGGGGAAGCTGAGAGCCTGGCCGGAAGCGGGAGGAAGCATTGGACTTCAGAGGGCCGGGGGGAAAGCCGGAAGGCGAGTAGTTCTGGACGATGACCGCGCGTTAGGCGGAGGAATACGTCAGATATTCTGTCAAGCGGCTGTTGATGCAGCAAATAAGGTGGTACCGCAGATTTAAGCATCTGTCCTTTTATGAGGATGGGTGCTTTTTGTTTATTCGGAAATGGAGAGTGGAACTTGTGACCAGAAAACTTTTGATGGGAAATGAAGCCATTGCCCTTGGAGCAATCCGGGCTGGTGTAGATGTTGTTGCAGGATATCCGGGGACACCTTCGACTGAGGTGTTGGAGACAATTGCCAAACATCGTCCGCAGGATACGTATATCGAATGGTCGATCAATGAGAAAGCCGGTCTTGAAGTGGCTGCCGGCGCAGCCTATACAGGAGCGCGTGCTTTGGTGACGATGAAGCAGGTTGGGCTGAATGTGGCAAGTGACCCGCTGATGAGCCTTGCCTATATCGGCGTCAAAGGCGGCATGGTCGTACTGGTGGCCGATGATCCGGGGCCGATTTCTTCGCAAACCGAGCAGGATACCCGGCATTTTGCCCAATATGCACATTTGCCGGTTTTTGATCCGGAATCTCCGGAAGACGCCTATCTTTTGATCGGTGAAGCCTTTGCTTATTCGGAGAAATATCATACGCCAGTCATTTTCCGTCCGACGACACAGGTCTGCCATGCCTGTGCAAGCATTGAACTGGACGGGATGGTGCAGCGGCATAAAATCGAAGGTTTCGTAAAGGATAAAAAATGGGTGATTTTCCCGAGACTTTCCTATGAGAATCATATTCGTATCGTGAAGCAGGAGCGGCTGCTCAGCGAGGTCTTTTCGGAGTTCTCTTATAATCGTATGGCCGGAGCAGCTGCTGCGACAAAGGGCATCATATCAAATGGGGTATCTTCTGTTTATGTGCGGGAAGTGCTTGCCGATACACAGGACGAATTGCGGACCTTGTCTGTTGCTACACCGCATCCTTTCCCGGAAAAACTGGCGTTGAAGTTCCTGGATGGGCTTACGGATGTACTGGTGATCGAAGAACTGGATCCTGTTCTGGAGGAGGCGTTACTGAAAATCTGCGGGAAATATCATCTGCCCGTCGACATCCATGGGCGTCTTACGGATGAAACCTGTCTTGCAGGTGCAAACCATTACGAAAACGTGCGGGCAGCCATCGATTGCTTTATGGGCCGTCTGCCGGAGAAGGAAACTTCAATGCCGGAGCTTCCTCCGCTTCCCGTGCGGCCGCCGGTGCTTTGCGCAGGCTGTCCGCATCGCGGTTCTTTCTACAGTGTCAAGGTGGCAATGAAGCGCGCCGGGCAAAAAGCGGTGTTTACCGGAGATATCGGCTGTTATACGCTCGGTAATGCCAAGCCGCTGGATATGGTGGATACTTGTCTCTGTATGGGAGCGGACATTACGATGGCGCAGGGGCTCCATCGCGTAGAGCCTGAGGTCAGACACATTGCCTTTATTGGTGACTCGACCTTTTTCCATACCGGGATTCCGGGAATCATCAATGCCGTCTATAATGAAACGGATATTACGGTAATCATTCTGGACAACTCAACAACGGCGATGACCGGGCATCAGCCGCATCCGGGAACCGGACGTACCATGATGGGACATGCTCATGAGAAGGTACATATCGATAAGGTCCTGGCCGGCTGCAATGTAGGCTGTATCAAAAAGGCTAATCCTTTGCATCTGGAGGAGGCGGTAGCTGCCGTCACGGAAGCAGTGAATTACCAGGGAGTCTCGGTCGTTATTTTCGAAGAGCCTTGCATTGCGCTGGCCAAACCGCGGCCGCGGCTGCAGGTTACAGCGCAGCAATGTGTGGGCTGTCAGCGCTGTATCAAAGAAATCGGCTGCCCGGCCATTTCACTTACTGAGGACGGCAAGGCCGTCATTGATCAAAACCTTTGCTATGGCTGCGACCTTTGCCGCCAGATTTGCCCGGTAAAGGCTATCGGAGGTGCAGAAAAATGAGAATGGATTGTTTATTGGCAGGTGTTGGCGGACAGGGAACCGTACTGGCATCAAGACTTATCGCGCAAACAGCAATGGAGCTTGGATTTGCGGCGCACACATCGGAAACCATTGGCATGGCACAGCGCGGCGGCTCGGTTACCAGTCAGGTTCGTCTGGGCGGTGAAGGGCTTGCTCCGTCCATCCCTTTGCGAAAGGCTGATCTCATCCTTGGCTTCGAGCCTGCGGAGGTCCTGCGCAATTTTGCCTATCTGAAGCCGCAGGGGGCTGTTGTTGTGAATATCAACCCAATCCGGCCGGTTACCTCATCCTTGGGACAGGGCTACGCACTGGAGGAAATCCTGGCATACCTTCGAAAGAATGCGGGCAGGGCGATTTTTGTCGATGGGGATGCACTTTGTACGGCGGCTGGCTCGGCAAAGGTGCTGAATGTTATCATGCTTGGTGTGCTCACGCAGGAAAAGCTGCTGCCTTTCAGCAGGCAGCAGCTTCTGGAGACGATGTTGAAGCATGTTCCGGCAAAATTCAAGACGTTAAATGAAAAGGCCTTCAATGTGGGCTTTGCATACAAAGAGGATGGCGATCAGGCATGAGAATGACAGAAGAACAATTTGCGAAATTCAAGAAAGCACTTCGGCACGCAGCGGAACATAGCCCGTTTTATCGTGCGCTTTATAAGGAAAAGGGCATTGAACCAGGGGATATCCGGACGCAGGAGGATATCAAAAAGCTGCCGACGACAGATAAATACGATCTGCGCAGGGTATATCCCCTGGGCATCCAGGCTGTTCCGGACGAAGAGGTTGTGCGTATCCATTCTTCTTCCGGAACGACGGGGCAGCCGGTCATTATTCCTTATACGGAGAATGATGTTGAAACCTGGGGCATGATGATGGCACGCTGCATGCAGGTGGCAGGTGTGACAAAAAAGGACCGGGTACAGATTACGCCGGGCTATGGCCTTTGGACAGCCGGTATCGGCTTCCAGCGCGGCGCGGAAAAACTTGGCGCAATGGCGATTCCGATGGGACCGGGCAATACAGAGAAGCAGATCAAGTTCCTGGTGGATCTGCAGTCTACGGTGCTTTGTGCCACCTCTTCGTATGCACTTTTGCTGGCGGAAGAGATCACACATCGGGGGCTCAAGGACAAAATCAAGCTCAAGCGGGGCATCGTAGGTTCAGAACGCTGGGGCAGCAAGATGCGCAATCGCATCATTGGAGAGCTTGGCATCGACATTTATGATATTTATGGCCTTACGGAAATTTACGGACCGGGAATCTCCGTAAGCTGCAGTGAGCATAATGGGCTTCATTATTGGAATGACCAGCTTTATTTTGAAATCATCGATCCGGAAACGGGCGAGCTTCTTCCGGATGGCGAGCTTGGCGAGCTTACCATCACGACACTTACCAAGGAAGGTGCACCGCTGATCCGGTATCGCAC
>CAZTAP010000110.1:0-9168 GCA_964611665.1 uncultured Selenomonadaceae bacterium
TCTTTGCCGGGTTGACTATGATTAGGAACGGAACCGTCAGCAGATTATGCTGGCGGTTTTGTGATATTTTTACCGTAATGCCCGAAAAAAACAGAAAACTACTTGAAAAGCCCCTTGTAAAAGCGTTAAAATATGAAAAGAGCCTGAAGAAGGTTTATTTATTCTGTCAGGAAGGAGGATATTCTCATTCCTGACAGGTCAGGGAATTATAGTCAGAGGTATTTTCTACAGGTGGTGTAAACATGAAATCAGTATTGAACGTAGGGATTGACATTGGTTCGACGACAATCAAGGTGGTCGTTCTTGACAAGGAAAGGCAGATTGTCTATAAGAATTATGCACGTCATTTTTCTGAAATCGGTGCGGCCCTGCACGAAAATCTGGAAAATTTGAAGAAGGTTGTAGGGGAAAAGACTTTTTCCTTTGCGCTTACCGGCTCAGCCGGCATGGGGATTGCGCAGCGCATTGGCCTGCCTTTTGTACAGGAGGTCATCGCCTGTGCTTCAGCGGTGAAGTCACTGATCCCGCAGACGGATACAGTGGTGGAACTGGGTGGTGAGGATGCGAAGATCACCTATTTCGGCGAAGCACCAGAGCAGCGCATGAATGGTGTATGTGCCGGGGGGACAGGCTCGTTCATCGATCAGATGGGGTCGCTGCTTTCTACCGATGCGCCAGGATTGAATGCTCTTGCCGAGAAGGGAAAACAGATTTATACGATTGCTTCCCGCTGCGGAGTGTTTGCCAAGACGGATATCCAGGCACTTATGAATGATGGAGCTGAGAAGGCCGATATTGCATTGTCTGTATTCCAGGCAGTCGTGAATCAGACCATCAGCAATCTGGCGCAGGGACGTCCAATCGGCGGCAACGTTGCCTTTTTGGGCGGGCCGCTGCATTTTTTGCCGGAACTGCGCAAACGGTTTATTGAAACGTTGAAGCTTACGCCAGAGCATGTCGTGCCCGTTGAGGATGGCTGCTACTTCGTTGCCCTTGGTGCAGCGCTTTCTGAGGAGACTGAGCTCCTGGATTATGAGCGTCTGCAGCAAAGTGTGGAAAAGGCAAAAGAGGCTGCAGCAGCCGAAACACGTAAGGCAGATTTTATTTTGTTCAAGGATCAGGCAGATTATGAGGAATTCAAATCACGTCATGCGCGGGACAAAGTAAGACGCGGGGATATCCAGTCCTATGAAGGTCCAGTCTATATCGGTATCGATGCTGGTTCGACTACGACGAAGATCGCTGCGATTGGCAGGGATAAGGAGCTCTTGTATACATCCTATGGCAGCAACCAGGGCTCGCCGCTCAAGACCGTGGTTCAGGAGCTTCGCGGTTTATATGCTGCGCTGAATCCGTCCGCTTATCTTGCAGGCGCACTTACGACCGGCTATGGCGAGGCAATCGTCAAGGCGGCTGTCCATGCGGATGCAGGTGAGGTGGAGACCTTTGCCCATCTGCGCGCGGCACAGGAGTTTTGTCCACAGGTTACCTTTGTCATGGATATTGGCGGCCAGGATATGAAATGCTTCTTTGTCAAGGATGGAAATATCGGAAATATTACGTTGAATGAGGCTTGCTCGGCTGGCTGTGGTTCTTTCATCGAGAATTTTGCCCAGGGCTTGAATCTGACGGCAGCAGAGTTTGCCGGCAAGGCTATGGATTCGGAAGCACCGGTCGATCTGGGGACACGTTGTACGGTATTCATGAATTCCAAGGTAAAGCAGGCACAAAAAGAAGGCGCAGAGGTCAGTGATATTTCTGCCGGCATTGCGTTGTCAGTCATCAAGAATGCACTCTTTAAGGTCATGCAGCTCAAGGATGTCAGTGAGCTCGGCGATCATATTGTTGTGCAGGGCGGAACATTCTACAACGATGCGGTACTGCGCTCGATGGAACTGCTGCTGGAGCGCAAGGTTACGCGTCCGGATATTGCTGGTCTTATGGGAGCCTATGGTGCGGCTATTCTTGCCATGGAAGAGGGGCTCGAGAAATCCGCATTGCTTTCTGCGCGGGAGCTGGCTTCCTTTGAGACGGTTACGAGTTCCTATCGCTGCAAAGGCTGCGGCAATCAATGCCTGATTACGATGCAGCGCTTTCCGGATGGCGGCCGTTATTATACGGGCAATCGCTGTGAACGGGGCATTGGCAAGGCAAAGGCCGAGCATCATGCACCAAATATTTATTCCTTTAAATACAAACGCGTTTTTGAGCATTATCGTCCATTGGCACATCCATCACGCGGCAAAATCGGTATCCCACGCAGCCTGAATATGTATGAGGATTATCCGTTCTGGTTTACCTTCTTTACGATGCTTGGTTATGAGGTGGTGCTTTCCGGCAAATCTTCAGCAGAACTATATTATCGAGGAATGGCTACGGTGCCGTCTGATTCGCTTTGTTATCCGGCCAAGCTTGTGCATGGCCATATCATGGATCTGATCGGGCAGGGAATCACCAAGATCTTTTATCCGTGTATTCCGTATAACCTGGTCGATGAATGTCATCCATCGGATAATCACTACAATTGTCCAGTGGTGGCATCTTATGCCGAAAACATCCGTGCCAATATGGATATTTTGCAGGAAAAGCAAATTGAGCTCATTCAGCCGTTTCTGCCGCTCAACGATAAGAAGCGCCTGGTGGAAAGGCTTACGGAGGAACTTGCAGGTGAACAGCTGACAAAGCAGGAAATTGCGCCGGCAGTCGAAGCTGCTTATATTGAGCTCGAGCATTATAAAAAGGATGTCCGGAGCTATGGCATGCGCATCCTGCGCAGGATCGAGCATGAGCATGAGCCGGCGATCCTTTTGGTCGGCCGGCCATATCATATTGACCCGGAAATCAATCATGGCATTCCAGAGATGATCCAGTCTTATGGGCTGCCGATCCTTTCCGAGGATGCGGTCTATCATATGCCGGTTCAGTCGAATGGATTGAAGATCGTCAATCAGTGGAGCTACCATGCAAGGCTTTATCATGCAGCGCAGTTTGCTGCGGAGCATGACAATATTACCCTGATCCAGCTCAGCTCTTTTGGCTGTGGACTGGATGCGATTACGACCGGGCAGGTAAAATCCATTCTGGAGGCACATCATCGCATCTATACGATGATCAAGCTGGACGAGGTCAGCAATCTTGGTGCTGCCCGTATACGTCTGCGTTCGCTCATTGCCGCACTGGCAAGGAAAAAGAAGGTTTCTTATGCGCCGGAACAGGTCATTGAGCGTCCAAAGTTTACTGAGGAATGCCGTAAAACACATACCATCCTGGCACCGCAGATGGCACCGATACATTTCAACCTGTTTGCGCATGTTTTGCGGAAGCATGGCTATCAGATGGTGATTCCGGAAATGCCGGCGAAAGCGGCAATCGATCTCGGTCTTCGTTATGTGAATAATGATATGTGTTATCCTGCGATTGTGGTCATCGGACAGCTGATTGCTGCACTGAAATCCGGGAAATGCGATCCGGATCATACATCAATCATGCTTTTCCAGACTTGCGGGGCCTGCCGTGCAACAAACTATCTGAACGTATTGCGCCAGGCGCTTCGCTATGCCGGTTTTCCACAGGTACCTGTCTTTGCCTGCTGGGGGCTGGAAACAGATGCATTCAAGCTTGATCGCAGCTGTTTTGTGGATGCAATCAAGGCTGCAGTCTATGGCGATCTGCTCATGAATGTACGGAATCGCGTCATGCCTTACGAGATCCAGCAGGGCTCAGCACAGAAGCTTTATGAAAAATGGATGGGACGCTGCCGCGAGGAGCTTGGACATGGGAACTATTTCAAATTCAAGAAGAACATCAAGGCGATCGTGCAGGATTTTGATGCGCTGCCCATTCATGAAGATTGCTGGAAACCAAAGGTTGGTATTGTCGGCGAGATTTTGGTGAAATATCATCCGGTTGCGAACAATCATATTGAAAAGGTCCTCATGCAGGAGGGTGCTGAAGTTGTCATGCCTGATTTTGTTGATTTCTTCATGTATATGGCCTATGATTCCATCGTTGAACATCGCCTGCTGGATGGCAAATATAAGGACAAGCTTTTGTCGGGCATGTTTATCCGGATTCTGGAGTTTTTCCGTCGTCCGATGCGCCGGGCGCTGCAAAAGAGCAATCGCTTCCAGCCTCCGCATACGATCGAGCAGATTGCGGCGCTTGCGAAACGTCATGTTTCTCTGGGCAATATGGCTGGCGAAGGATGGTTCCTGACGGGCGAGATGGTCAAGCTCATTGATGAGGGTGTGCCGAATGTCGTTTGTCTGCAGCCATTTGGCTGTCTGCCAAATCATATTACGGGTAAGGGTGTTATCCATGAACTTCGCAAGGCTTATCATGGAGCGAATATCGTGGCACTTGACTGCGATGCCGGCGCAAGTGAGGTCAATCAGCTGAATCGTTTGAAGCTCATGCTTTCTGTGGCCAAGGAGAAAAATCCGCAGAAATCCGTGCAGAAGGAAACCGAAAATACGATGTAAAAGCCTGTGGTTCCTTGGAAAGGAATGGCCCGGGCTGGCAAGCCGTCTGATGGGGACACCAGACGGCTTGATTTTTGGGAATAGGAAGGAGTCGTGCAAATGGGATTTTTAGAAGCAGTTCGAAGAAAATTAATTGTGTCCTGTCAGGCTCTGCCGGAAGAACCACTTCACAGTTCTTTTGTTATGGGGAAAATGGCTTTGGCAGCGAAGCAGGGAGGCGCTGCAGCAATTCGTGCGCAGGGTACGCAGGATATCCGGGAAATCCGTAAGGTGACGGGGCTTCCAGTTATTGGCCTCATCAAAAGGAGCTATGCGGATTCAGAGATTTATATCACGCCGACGCTGCGTGAGGTAGAGGAGTTATTGACGACGGGCTGTGAAATGATTGCGCTTGATATGACAGAGCGTGTGCGTCCGGGCGGAATTGCGGCAGAACTGCTTGTGAAAAAGATACAGGAAAACGGAACGCTGGTCCTTGCAGATATATCGACTTATGAGGAAGGGAAAAAGGCAGCAATGCTCGGCGCAGATGCTGTTTCGACAACCTTATCCGGATATACGTCCTACTCACCGCAGCAAGAGGGGCCAGACTTTGCTTTGGTAGAGAGTCTCGCGAGGGATCTGTCCCTGCCTGTCTTTGCTGAGGGCAGGATCCAGACGCCTGAAGAGATGAAAAAGGCAATGGATGCAGGTGCATATGCGCCGATCATCGGTTCTGCGATTACACGGCCGCAGCTTATTACAGCAGGTTTTTCAGCAATGCTGAAATAATGGGGTGTGTTATTTATGCAAAAAAAATATAAAGCCGCGCTTGCGCTGTGTATCAGTATTGTGGGCTTTATTCTGACGTATCCATATGCTGCACAGGGATTTTGGAGCGGCATGATCCATGGCGGCTTTCTGGCGGCGACTATTGGCGGTCTTGCTGACTGGTTTGCTGTTACGGCACTTTTCCGGCAGCCACTGGGTATATCCTACCGGACAGATATCTTACGCCGCAACCGGAAGCGGCTGATGCAGGCACTGGTCACGTTTGCCAGTGAGGATCTGCTTAGTGTCAGGAACATCATGGATGTTGTGCGGACGCAGAATATGGCACAGATGCTTGTTGAATATCTTTCCCTGCGCGGCGGGCGGGAACGTGTATGTCAGGTTTTGGATGATGTTCTGCTTGGGGCAGCCAGTCAGATCGATTCCTGTAGTTTGGCGGAGGAACTTACGCCAATCCTTCGGCAAACGATGAAGGGATTTCCGTTGGAGCGGCTGCTTCTTGATTTTATCGCCATGCTGAAGGAAAAACGCTATAATGAACAGCTGCTTTTTGTGCTGCTGCGTATCGGGCGGCAGGTGCTTGAAGCAAAACAGGCTCAGCAGGCAATGCTGGAAAATATCAGGATCTTGCGGCAGCGCTATGAAGAGCAGTCAAGCGGACGAGCTTTTGTGCTGCAGGCACTGGATTTGTCCGATGAAAAGATTCTGGCTATCCTCAATCGTAAAATCGAGGAGTATCTTGAACAGCTTGCAGAGCCTGAAACGGAAAAATATCAGGTTTTGCAGGAGAAATTTGTTGGACTTTTGGGCAGGATTGCAGAGAATGAAGAGCTGGAACAGATGATGGCCGAATGGAAGGAAGAGCTTGCAGATCAGCTGAACCTTACGGAGCCGCTGGCGGCTTATTTGGATAAACAGCTTAAGTCTGAACAGCCGGTCTGGCTTACTGAGGTGAATCGTCTGGCAGAAAAGAAAATGCAGGAGTTCGCTGAGCAGGAAAGCTGGCAAAAGCGTTATGATACAGCAGTCAAAGATTATATGGAAAAAGAGCTTAGCCGGCATCATTCGGTGATTACACGGATGATCCAGGAACGGCTGGATGAGTTTTCGGATGATCAGCTCGTTGAGTTCGTTGAAAGCCGTATCGAGGATGATGTGCAGATGATTCGGATCAATGGTTCCGTCGTAGGTTCGATGGTTGGCATGCTGCTTTATGCAATCGTATTTTTCATGGAAAGGGTGTATGGCTGATGGGCTGGCGTTCATGGAACAAGGCAGATAAAACATTGCTCGCTGCAATGGTGATCTTTTTCTTTGCTTTATGTGTACATTTGCAATATCGCGATCGTGTCGTGGCGGACTGTTTTTTGTTTTGCGCAGAAGCGGCCCTGGTTGGCGGCATTGCTGACTGGTTTGCTGTCACGGCACTTTTCCGCAAGCCGCTGGGATTTCCCTGGCATACGGCGATTCTGCCTCATCGCAGGCAGGCTTTCATTGATTCTTCGGTAGATATGGTGCAGCAGGAGTTTTTTTCGCGAAAAAAGCTTTTTACCCGGATTCGCAATCTGGATCTTCTTTCCCTTTTGCTGGGCTGGCTGGGAAAGGCGGAAACGCAGGAGAGGATATCTGGCTGGCTCTGGCATTATGTACGCAGCTGGCTGCTGCGTATGGATCAGAAAGAGCAGGCAGTATTGCTTGCAGCGCAGCTCAGGAAAGTTTTGCTGGAGCTTGAGCCGCAGGAAGTTTTTCGGCGGGGCGCACAATGGCTGCAAACGGACGGACATGATCAGAAACTGCTGGGGCATATCGCAGCTTATTTAAAGGAAAAAGCTGCAGAGCCTGAGATGCGCAAAATGATCGAAGGCTTTTTGGAAGAGTATCAAAAGAAGCGTACGACAGGAACCATCGCATCTTTTTTTGCCGGTTTGGCGCATGCCATGAACCTGGTGAATTTTGAGGAAGCTGCGGCACTTATGCAGGAACAATTGCTTGCGATGCTTACGGAGCTTGGCAAACCTGATTCTGCCCTGCAGCAGGAATTGCTCCTGTTGTTTTATGAGAAGTCAGACCAGGCGGCAAAGGCAGAGGACTTTTTACGGTTTTCTGCACAGCTTCGGGAAGAGATCCTACAGGGTCTTCCAATGGAAGCTGCGATGGAATCCTGCCTGGACTATGCAAGGAATATTTTTCTTGCGGAGGAAAAATCTCAGAATATACCGGAGCTCCGCGCGCGGCTCATGCGTATTTTTGATGCGGAATTGAAGCATTGCCTTGTTTTATTGCGGGAACATCCAGGGCTGCAGAGAGAAATCGACGGATTTTTATATGATATGGTTGCACGCACGGCACTCGCGGCACAGGGGATGGTCGGCGTTATTGTGCGCAACGTCCTGGGGCGGCTTACGGATGAACAGCTGAATCATCTCGTCTATGATAAGGTAGAGCCGGACCTGCTCTGGATCCGAATGAATGGTTCTATTGTGGGTTCTGGGATAGGCTTGTGTTTATTTTTGGTACTGCAGATTTTTGCAAAATGAGATGGGGGAATGAAGAGAATGAGGATAAGATCCAGAGCAGCGGCTAATTTTATGAATCCGGCCGAATGGAATCTGAGTCCATATCAAATTCTGACATTGGGATTTGCCTTGACGATTTTGGTCGGTGCATTTTTGCTGATGCTGCCGGAATCATCGCAGGAGGGGAAAAGTCTGCCGTTCATTGATGCTTTGTTTACGGCTACTTCGGCTACCTGTGTGACCGGGCTGACTGTGGTAGATACGGGAAATTATTTTTCAACTTTTGGCAAGATGGTGCTGATTTTACTTGTCCAGATTGGCGGACTGGGGGTCATGACACTCACGACTTTGTTTGCTGTTATGATGGGGCGCCGTATCCAGCTGAAGGACCGTCTGCTTGTGCAGGAGTCATTGAATCAGCTTACGATGAAAGGCATGGTGCGGCTTGTTTTTTATGTTGTGAAAATCACTTTTTTGATTGAGTTCATTGGAGGAACAATTCTTGCCATACGTTTTGTGCCGCAATATGGCATGGAAGGGCTTTTTTACGGCTATTGGCATGCGGTATCCGGATTTTGCAATGCAGGTTTTGATATTTTTGGCGGTACGAATTTTTTCCAGTATGCTGCGGATCCGGTTGTCGTACTCACCATCAGTATGCTCATCATCCTGGGCGGCCTTGGTTTTGCTGTGATGAATGATATCTGGGGACAGAGAACCTGGTCCGGACTCACGGCACAGAGCAAAATCGTTATTTTGACAACGCTTGTATTGCTGGTTTTTGGTACGGCCATTCTATTTTTGCTGGAAAAAGATAATACGGGGACAATCGGCGGGCTGGGAATTGGCGGAAAGCTGCTGGCAAGCTGGTTTGAGTCGGTCACCGCACGTACGGCAGGTTTTGCTATGTTCGATAATGGACTGCTTACAGAATCATCATTGCTGATGTTGATTTTATTGATGTTTATTGGCGCATCGCCAGCTTCGACGGGAGGCGGCATCAAGACATCGACCTTTGCGATTATTGTGGCTTCCATCTGGAGCCTGATCCGGGGCAGAGAGGATGTTGTTCTCTTTTCCCGCACGGTATCCGTTGATGTGATTTTGCGGGCGTTGGCCATTTTTTTTCTGGCTGCTTCTGTGACCTTTTTTGCAGCGGCTTATCTTTGTCTTACGGAAGGCATACCTGTGATCAAGGCCGGCTTTGAAGTGGTTTCAGCGTTTGCAACCGTAGGCCTCTCGACCGGAATTACTGCTGAACTGAGTTCTGATGGAAAGTTTTTGTTGATTGTCATGATGCTTATGGGGCGTGTCGGAATCATTACCTTTGCGATGGCTTTTGCCCGGAAAAGAAATAATCGGAGGCTCTGCCGTCACCCGGAGGGTAAATTTGTCATTGG
>CAZTAP010000111.1:0-9089 GCA_964611665.1 uncultured Selenomonadaceae bacterium
CGCCTGGGATTTTTGGGGCCGCAAGGTACGCACAGTGAGGCAGCTGCACTGTATTTGAACGACCTGTGCGCAAAGCCGTACAGCCTGCAGGCCTTTGCAGATATTTATACGGCAATGCAGGCTGTCGAGGCCGGTACGATCGATGCCTGTCTGGTTCCTGTGGAGAATTCGCTGGAAGGGTCGATCAATATTACGCTGGATACGCTCGCACATAGTGAGGATCTTCTTGTGACAAGGGAACTGATCTGGAGAGTACATAACCAGCTTATGGCGAAATGCCGGCCGCAGGATGTAAAAAAGATTTTTTCTCATGCGCAGCCGCTTTCGCAGTGCCGGAGCTATCTGCAGCAGCAGTATCCTGCGGCTGAGCTTGTTGCGACGGCAAGCACGGCCAAGGCCGCACGTCTTGTGGCTGCGAGCCGTATGGATGAGGGCTGTGCGGCTATTTGCACGAAGCGTGCAGGTGAGCTTTATGGCCTGCAGACACTGGCCGTAGAAATCCAGGACAATATGGCGAACTGCACGCGCTTTTTTGAGGTGCGGCGGGCATCGGGGCTCAGGCCGACGGCTGGTGAGGTTCTGGACAAAGTCCTCATTATTTGTCAGATCGATGGTCAGCGTGCGGGAAGCCTCTGTGATGTCCTGCAGGAATTCGCCCGGTGCAGCGTCAATATGACGCGTATTGAGTCGAGACCAGCGCGTACTGAGCTTGGTGCATACATCTTCTTTTTTGACCTGGAGACGAGTACGAGCCGGAAAAATCTGGAAGCCTCCATTGAGGCGGTCAGAAAAAAAAGTATCTGGCTGAAGAATCTGGGGGAATTCCCAGTGATTGTGGCGAAGAACTAATCAATAAAGAAAAGGGGTAGAATTATGGTTATCATTATGAATCCGGATGCTACGGTACAAAATATCAAGGACGTCATCGAGGCGATCGAGGGCGTGGGGCTGACTGCGCAGATCATGGAAGGAGCACAGCAGAAAATCGTTGGTGTAATCGGGGATAAAGCCAGGATGGGCTCCCTGGCTGTCGATGCCATGGATGGCGTAGAGCAGAGCATTGAGATTTCCAAGAGCTATAAGCTTGCAAGCCGTGAATTCCATCCACAGTCGAGCATCATCGATGTAGCAGGCGTAAAGATTGGCGGCGGCAGTCCGGTCATTATGGCTGGTCCTTGTGCGGTAGAATCGCGGGAGCAGCTTTTCGAGGCAGCTGAGATCGTCAAAAAAGGCGGGGCACAGTTCCTGCGCGGCGGCGCTTACAAGCCGCGTACGTCTCCGTATTCCTTCCAGGGACTTGAAGATGAGGGACTGAAATATCTTGCAGAGGCGAGGGATCGTACAGGACTGCGTGTAGTCACTGAGGTTACTGAGGTGGAGGCTGTTGAGACGGTTTCCAGATATGCTGATATGCTGCAGATTGGTGCACGCAACATGCAGAACTTCCGCCTGCTGAAAGAGGTTGGACGAGGCGATAAACCGGTGCTTTTGAAGCGCGGCCTTGCAGCGACGCTGAACGAATGGCTCAATGCGGCAGAATATATTATGAGTGAAGGCAATCAGAGCGTAGTGCTCTGCGAGCGCGGTATCCGCACTTATGAAACTTATACGCGCAATACACTGGATCTCAGTGCGATTGCGGCGGTCAAGCATCTGTCACACCTGCCGATCATCGTCGACCCGAGCCATGGCACGGGGAAATGGCGGATGGTCAGGCCAATGGCCTATGCTGCGATTGCAGCCGGAGCGGATGGGCTGATGATGGAAGTCCATCCAAATCCAGCCAAGGCGCTTTCCGATGGTCCGCAGTCGCTTACGCCGGAAAATTATCTGGAGGTCATGAATGGCATTTACAAGCTCGCCGGCTTTATGCGCGAGGAGGGGCTTGCTATTGATACGCTTTGATTAAGGAGGCGCTGATTCATCCGGCAGCCCGGCTTGCTGCATCAGAACTACCTTATTCATCCGTGTTCTCTTAAGAACTTTGGACAGAGGCCGCAGGGTCTCTGTTTTTTTTGCCTGTAAAAAGATTTTGTAGTATACTGAAAATAAGGACTTTTATGCTGAGATGATGAGGAGGGGCCTTGCATGCTGGGAAACAATCTGTTTTTGCTGCGGTATGAGCATATTCTTGTCCCTGTTGGTTTTATTCTGGCGGCGCTTCTTCTTATTCTTGGCTGGGTGCTCAAGGATAACAACCGCCGTCGTCTGCTGCTGCAGCGCCTGCGCCAGCAGGATGAGGACCTGCAGAAGGCTCAGCGCTATGCAGAGCTTCGCTATCAGGAGGAAAGTGCGAGGCGCAGGGCAATTGAAAAAGATATGGAGGAAAGCTTCAGCTTCAATATCGATGAGGATCGGCTGATCGATTGGCGGATTCGGGGCAGGGATATTGATGTGCAGCAAAGCACACAGTCTTTTGATGATTTTGTGCAGAAAAAGCTGGAAAAGATTGTCCGGCCGGAAGATCGCATCTATTTGCAGAATGTGTTGAAAATCGAATATTTGCGGCACCTGTATCAGGATGGGAAGCAGAATATGAGCTTCGACTACCGCAAGCTCGTGCAGGGTTCCCTGTGCTGGCGCCGGGGAATCATCAATTTCATTGAGCAGCCCGGCTCGCATGCACTTATTGCATTCTGTTATATCAAGGATATCGATTGGGACAAAAAAGGACAGCTTGCTCTGCAGGCTGTCATTGACGAGGAATCAGAGTTCATTTCGCTTTTAGAGCTGAATACCGGCAGGCTCCGCATCATCAAGGACAATGGCTATATCGGACTGATGGGACTTGCGGTAGGAGAGTTTCTGGACTATGCAGCAGAGTATCGTAAGTCTGCACGCTATATTGTTCCGGGCAATCGGGCAGAATTCCTGCGCAGATTCAGCATACAGAATATCCGCAGCCTGCTCAGGGAAAATCAGCAGTACATGATGCCCCTGTGGGTCCAGCTGACTGGAGAAAGCATGCGCCGTAAGAGCCTGCGGGTATTTTATCTTACGGGAAGCAAGGATACGGTTGTTTTTGTGCAGCGTGACATTACGGAATTTTATCGTGAAGAGGAGCGGCAGAAGGAACGTCTTCAGCAGGCGCTTGAGGCTGCTGAGGCAGCAAACCGTGCCAAGAGTGAGTTCCTTTCGCGTATGAGCCATGAGATCCGCACGCCGATGAATGCAATCATTGGATTGAATGATCTTGTACGCAGACGGCTGGATGACCGGCCCTATGTAGAGCAGAATCTGGAAAAGATGGATGCTGCAGCGCATTTCCTGCTCGATCTGATCAATGATATCCTGGATATTTCCCGTATCGAGAGCGGCAAGATGAAGCTGAATGAGCAGCCACATGATCTGGAGAGCTTTTTGGCTGAAACCGATACGCTCATCCGCCAGCGAGCAGAGGAAAAAGGCGTCCATTATGCATCCGTCATTCTGCCGGCAGCAAGAGGGAACTATCTGTTTGATGAGCTGAAGCTGAAGCAGGTGCTGGTCAATATCCTGTACAATGCCGTGAAGTTCACGGCAGAGGGCGGACGCGTGATCCTGCGGGTCGAGGCAGAGAAGACTGCAGCGGAAAAGAAACGTCTGCAATTTGTGATTGCAGATACAGGAATCGGCATAGACAAAAAATTCCTGCCCAAAGTCTTTGATGCTTTTGAACAGGAATATGCGGGGAATACGACACTTTATGGAGGCACCGGGCTTGGTCTTGCCATCAGCCGGAATATCGTCCATCTGATGCAGGGGGATATCCAGGTGAAGAGCCAGAAGGGCAAGGGAACAACTTTTGTGGTAAGCATAGAGCTGTTTTCCGCAGGGACACAGGAAGCTGCGGCAGGCCTGAAGGAACGGGGCCGACCGGATAAAGTGGATTTCCATGGCGCACATCTGCTTCTTGCTGAGGATAATGAAATCAATCGCGAAATCGCGCAGAGCCTGCTCGAAATGTGGGGCTTTCAGGTGGATGCTGTTGCCGATGGCCTGCAGGCGGTCGAGCAGTTCCAGAAGAACCCTGAAAACTATTATGACGTGGTCTTCATGGATGTGCGCATGCCGTTTATGGACGGGCTTACGGCAGCACGCCGTATCCGTTCATGCGGCAGGCGGGACAGCAGACAGATCCCCATCCTCGCAATGACAGCAAATGCTTTTGAGGAGGATATGCGCAAGTCCCTGGAAGCCGGTATGAATGAGCATCTGACCAAGCCGATTGAGCCGGATGCTGTATATCGGGCGCTCAGAAAATATTTGAAAGCAAAGAGCTGATGCCAAAACGGCATCAGCTCTTTATTTTCAGGCATCGATTTTCTCAACTTGAGGCTTTTCGCCGTTATTGATGCAGTCGGCAGTAATGGTGACCTTGCGCGGCTCATCGGATTTTGGGATATCGAACATGATATCCAGCATGGTATCCTCGATGATGCCCTTGAGGCTTCGTGCCCCTGTTTTTCGTTCAATCGCCTTTTTGGCAACGGCACGCAGTGCATCTTCCGAGAAGATCAGCTTGACATGATCCATGGCGAGAAGCTTTTCGTACTGTTTGACCGGAGCATTCTTCGGCTCGGTGAGAATGCGCAGCAGCGCGTCTTCATCAAGTGTTTCCAGTGTGCAGATGACCGGCAGACGGCCGATGATTTCCGGGATGATGCCATATTCCATGAGATCTTCCGGGCGAACCTTGTGGATGAGCTCATCGAATTTCGGCTTCTCTTCCTTGCTGGCGACTTCTGCGCCGAAGCCGATATTCGCATCCGCCTTCTGCAGGCGCTTTGCAATGATTTTTTCGATTCCTACGAAAGCACCGCCGACGATGAACAGGATGTTTTTGGTATCCACTTTGATTGTTGGTGCTTCCGGATGCTTGCGCTGACCGCGTGCGGTGAACTCCACCACGCTGCCTTCAAGCATCTTCAGCAGGGCCTGCTGTACGCCTTCATGGCCCGGGTCTGCTGTGATGGAATTGTTTGCACCGGATTTTCTGGCAATCTTATCGAATTCATCGAGATAGATGATGCCATGCTCGGCTTTTTCAATATCCTTGTCAGCTGCGTAATAAAGATTGCGTACGGCAACTTCGACATCTGCACCGACAAAGCCTGCTTCGGTGAGGCTGGAGGCATCCGTTACAGCAAAGGGGATGTCGAGCAGTTTGGAAAGATGCGAGAGAAGTGCTGTCTTGCCGCAGCCGGATGGGCCGAGCATGATGACATTGGATTTCTCAATCTCGGTATCGCCCTCGTTCAGATAGCCGTATTTCATGCGTTTATAGTGATTGTACACAGCGACAGAGAGAATCTTTTTGGCGCGCTCCTGATTGATGATATATTCATCCAAATATTGCTTGATGATATGCGGCTTGTTTTGCTGCAATGTATCATCGAGTGTCTCAGCAAAGCCTTTTTTCTCTTCACTTGCTTTGGAAGCTTCGTTTTCTTCAATAAAGTGATTGATTTCCTTTACACAGTTTTTGCAGATGGCAAAGCCTGTCTGTGGATCATAGATTGGCATGTCATATTGGTCGTGTATGGTGATCACACGCTTGCAGAAGCTGCATTGATGTTGGATCGGTTCGTTATTTGGCATAATGGTGTCTTCCTTTCAGCGGTTCCTATTTCTTCCTTTCCTTCTATTATCGTTGATAATGGTCATTTTTTCAAGCAAATTTTCCGATACGCTTGCAGGGAAATATCCGCTGTGCTATAATTATAAAACGGCGGGCATGAAGTGCCCCCATTTATGATGAAGCGACTGGCTTTGCCCCAACGATGGGAAGCTAGGTCTGTCCAAGCTTTCGCATAGAGAGCTTGTATTATTTCCCAGTCTGGGGAAAAGTGAGGTGTATAGACATGAAAGAAGGTATTCATCCGGAATATCATGAGGCTACAGTAATCTGTGGCTGCGGCAACACGTTCAAGACGGGTTCTACGAAAGAAGAGCTTCGTGTTGATGTTTGCTCCAAGTGCCATCCGTTCTTCACGGGACGTCAGCGTGACGTCAAGGCAGGCGGACGTATTGAGAAATTCAATAAACGTTACGGCAAGAAATAAGAAGACGAGAATGGGCAGAGCAGCGATGCTCTGCTTCATTTGTATATGAAGGTTATTGTTTTATTGTGTGTATTCCGGTAATTCCGGGCAAGAGGAGGAATTCCGTTGGAAAATAAATTAATGGTAGGCGGCCAGGCCGTCATCGAGGGTGTCATGATGCGAGGGCCGGGGCTTGTCGCTACCGCTGTGCGTGACCCGTCCGGCAAGATCGTGGTCAGGACAAAGCCGGTAAGCTCAATCGGGGATCGTTATCCTGTCCTGAAGAAGCCGCTGCTGCGCGGTGTGGTTTCTCTCGTGGAATCGCTGGTGCTTGGCATCCGTTCGCTTTCCTATTCGGCACAGATGGCCGGTGAGGAGGATGAACAGCTTTCGGATAAGGAGCTTGCAGGCACGATTATTTTTGCGCTTTGCATGGCGGTTGTGCTCTTTGTAGCAATTCCTACTGGAGCTGCAAAATTTTTCCATACAATCACAGAGGATCCTGTGTTCCTGAACCTTATGGAGGGGGCTTTGCGGCTCGGAATCTTTTTGGCTTATATCTGGGGGATTTCCCGCATGAAGGATATCCGGCGTGTATTCCAGTATCATGGCGCGGAGCATAAGACCATTCATGCTTATGAAGCTGGTCTGCCGCTGACTGTGGAGAATGTACAGAAATTCTCTACACTGCATCCGCGCTGCGGTACTGCGTTCCTGCTCATCGTCATGCTCGTGAGCATAGTTGTCTTTGCTTTTCTCGGCTGGCCGGATCTCTGGCTGCGCATCCTGAGCCGTGTCGTGCTGCTGCCTGTTGTAGCCGGGATTTCCTATGAGATCATCCGTTTTTCGGGACGTTCGAAGAATTCCTTTGTGCATATGGCGACACTGCCTGGACTCTGGCTGCAGAAAATCACGACGAATCAGCCGGATGATGATATGGTCGAGGTTGCAATCGAATCCCTCAAAGCGGTACTGCCGGCAGAGCAGATCCTTGAGGGCAGCGGGAACTATCTGCCTGCAGCTGAGCCGCGGACAATCGAGTCCGATCAGGCGATTGCGGCAGCACAGGTCAATTCATAAGGTAAGGGGTGAACTTCGGCTGTGCTGGATAAATTGCAGGCTGTTGAAGATAAATTTTTGGAACTGGAATCGCTTATCAGCGATCCGGATGTCCTGAACGATATCAATCGGTGGCAGAGGTTCAATAAAGAGCATTCTGCACTGGCGCCTATCGTGGAGAAGTATCGTGAATATAAGAAGGTCTGCCAGGGCATTGAAGATGACAAGGCCATGTTCGCCGAGCAGCTTGACGATGAGATGCGCAAGCTTGTCGAAGAGGAACTGGCTGAATATCGCAGGCGCAAGGAGCAGCTCGATCAGGAATTGCCCATTCTTTTGCTGCCCAAGGACCCGAACGATGAGAAGAGTGTCATTGTGGAGATCCGCGGCGGTGTAGGCGGTGAGGAAGCGGCGCTTTTTGCCGGAGATCTTTTCCGCATGTATTCGCGTTATGCAGAGAAGCAGGGCTGGAAGATCGATATCATTGATGCCAATGCTACGGAGATTGGCGGCTATAAGGAAATTTCCTTTTCGGTAGAGGGCTATGGTGCTTACAGCAAGCTGAAATATGAGAGCGGCACGCATCGTGTGCAGCGCGTACCGGTCACAGAATCCGGCGGACGCATCCATACCTCAGCGGTAACGGTAGCCGTGCTGCCGGAGGCAGAAGAGGTAGAGGTTGATATCAAGCCGAATGAGCTTCGCATCGATACATATTGTGCGAGCGGTGCGGGCGGGCAGTATGTCAACCGTACGGAGACGGCAATCCGCATTACACATCTGCCGACGGGGATTGTCGTGCAGTGCCAGGATGAGAAGTCCCAGCTCAAGAATAAGGAAAAAGCCATGAAGGTCCTTCGGGCACGTATACAGGAGAAAGCGGTGCAGGAGCAGAATGATGCAGTGGCAGCGGACCGCAGGAGCCAGGTCGGCTCAGGCGATCGCAGCGAGCGCATCCGTACGTATAATTTCCCACAGGGGCGTGTGACGGACCATCGGATCGGGCTTACGCTGCATAAGATTGATTTCATTTTGAACGGTGAGCTCGATGAGCTCCTGAATGCATTGATTACGGCCGATCAGGCAGAGAAGATGAAGCAGGTTAAATAATATGGCGAATGAACTTTGGACAATTGGCAGTATATTGAAATGGACAGAGCAGTACTTTGCTTCCAAAGGCGTGGAGTCTCCGCGCCTGGATGCTGAAGTACTGCTTTCCCATGTTTTACATAAAGAGCGTATTTATCTTTACGTACATTTTGATGAGCCGCTCGAGCCGGCTGAGCTTGCATCCTATCGCGAGCTCGTCAAGGGCCGTGTGCAGCGTGTGCCTGTGGCTTATCTGACTGGACACCGGGAATTCATGGGACTTGACTTCAAGGTCACGCCTGCAGTACTTATTCCGCGTCCGGATACGGAAATCCTTGTGCAGGCTGCGATTGACCGCCTCAAGGGCTTTGCGGCAGAGCAGCTGCAGTTTGCGGATATCGGCACGGGGTCCGGGGCGGTCTGCCTTTCCGTGCTGCATTATCTGCCGGAAGCGCAGGCCGCGACCGTTGATATTTCGGCTGAAGCTTTGGCGGTTGCGCGGGAGAATGCAGCTTCGCTGGAGGTTGCAGAGCGTGTGGAGTTTTACGAGGGAGATTTGCTGGCTCCGCTGGCCGGACGCAGCTTTGCAGCACTGCTTTCCAATCCGCCGTATATCCCGGAGGCAGATATCGCAGGTCTTGAGCCGGAGGTACGCGCGCATGAGCCGATGAGGGCTCTGGCAGGCGGCGGGGACGGGCTGGATTTTTATCGCCGTCTTGTCCATGAGGGAGCGCCCCTGCTGAAGGACGGAGGCTTCATGGCCTTTGAGGCAGGCATCCGTCAGGCTGCATCGATTGCGGCACTGTCCAAGGCTGAGCCGCTGCTCGGCCGTACGGAGATTCTCAAAGACTATGCCGGCATTGAACGCGTTGTGGTAATTTGGAGGAACTAGAGCATGCAGACAAAAATCATCAAGAT
>CAZTAP010000112.1:0-9074 GCA_964611665.1 uncultured Selenomonadaceae bacterium
TCAAGTGCATTGAATACATGATGGACACCACTGACAACGATGACCTGCTGCAGGCCGCCGACGATGAAACCGCCAATACCGAACGGAAGCTCAAGGAAGGCACGTACAGCACCAAAGATAGCGATTTCCAGCGTATGCATGATCGGGCCGACAACAAGAAGACCAACGAGCATGGAGATGAGCAAAGTGAGGAACGGCGTCACGATCAGATCAACGACATCCGGCACGAAGCTCTTGAACCACTGCTGCAGCTTGGCGGCAAAAATACCAAGCACGAGAGCCGGCAGCACCGAGCCCTGATAGCCAACGACCGGCACCGTGATCCCCAGGATATCCATAGGAATCGGCTGTGCCTCACCGCCTGCGATTGCATAAGCATTCGGCAGCTGCGGTGCTACGAGCATAAGACCGAGAACAATACCAATGACCGGCGTACCGCCGAATTTCTTCATCGTGGACCAGGCCACGAGGGCCGGCAGGAATGCAAAGGCCGTATCCGTGAGGATCTGGCTCATCTTCAATACGTTGTCGCTGAACTGAAGCCCGAGGCTCTGGCTCATGCCGCGCAGGCCCATGAAAAGACCAGTTGCTACGAGGACCGGGATGATCGGCACGAAAACATCACCGAACGTACGGGAAATCTTCTGTACCGTCGTCATCTCATCATAGGCAGCTTCCTTGTTGCTCGAGCCAGCCAGCGTTTCATTGCCGCGTACGACAACAGCATAGACCTTATCGACGAAGCCCGTGCCCAGGATGATCTGGAACTGAGCTGCCGCAAAGAACTGTCCTTTGACGCCGTCAATGGCCTCGATGGCCTTTTCCTCGATTTTGGATTTGTCCTTCAGAATCAGGCGCAGGCGCGTTGCGCAATGCTCAACGGAACGGATATTTTCCTTGCCGCCGATATGCTCGAGGATCTGCGCTGCAACACGCTCTTCCTTCGACATGCCTGCATATTTCTCATCATCAGCAGCTGACGGTGCCTCTTCAGCCTTTCCCGACGAGGAAACGACCTTGTCACCCATGACGATATCGATTTTATTGTAATCCGGCGTGTTCGTCACAACAATCGGCGTCGTCACATCATAGCCGGCCTTCTTGATTGCCTCGACATCAAACTCGAGCAGCAGCTGTCCGCGCTTTACCTCATCATCCTGTGCAACATGTGCCGTGAAATGCTCACCATTCAGATTGACCGTGTCAAGACCTACATGGATGAGCAGGTCGATGCCATCCGCTGAGTGCAGGCCAATTGCATGCTTTGTTTCAAAAAATACCGTGACCTTACCATCAAACGGTGCATAGACCTTGCCTTCCGGCTCTGCTATCGCAGCGCCGCGCCCCATAGCTCCACTGGAAAATGCAGGGTCTTTGACTTCGCTGAGCTCGATGAGGTTTCCCTTTAACGGGCTGTCTACTTTAATATCCTTCATGATATTGCCTCCCTTTTCTTTGATGTACAGATAATATTAATGAGAACGGTTCCATACTTATATGGTACCTGTTCCAGCTTTATTTGTCAATAGGAAATCCGCCAAAACACGTCAAAATATTTCTTTATACGACAAAAGGACCGGAGAAATCTCCGATCCCGTGTACTGCAAAACTCACCGTCTTTATTTTTTAAGCGTAATGGACGGAAAGGTCCTCTGCAATTTGAGCTGCTGTGCCTGCAGCTTTTCCGGCTGGGCAAACCAGGCCAGTGCATAGGCTGCCGTTGCGGTATAGTCGATAGCATATTCATTGGTTGACCAGGAGGTCAGTACGTCCAGATAGGATTTCGCGACCGGAACCTTATTCTCTGCCAGATATTTGGTCTGGTCCGGGTCGCCGCCCGATACATGATTCGGCCCGCCGACCACAAGACCAGGAACATAGGCGCCCGTACTCTCATGGATGCGGTTATGCGGATGCTCCGGCGGGTTATCCCCCATGCCTGTCATGAAGCTCTTATCGAGCGAATTGCGTCCGAACAAATAATGCAGCTGATCCAGCGCACCATCCAGATATTCCTGTTTCGGCTGCACCTGATAGGCCATGAGCAGGATATCGCCCTGCGTGAGCGCATTCTTTGTCGAAGCCCAGGTATATTCCTCCGGTGCAAGCGCACAGGCAAAGCCATCACTGGCTATTTTCCGGCAAATATCATCGGCATAGCCCAAAAATGCTTTCCGGACACCCGCCTGCAAGCCGGCATCTGCGTTTTTCGTCTGAAGATAGGCAAACTGCCCAAGCGCCAGTGTGTTGTCCCAGGTAAAGAAGCCTGGCTTTTCCAGCAAACGTTTCTGCCCTTGCTGCTGAAGATAGCTTTCATATTTCTTATCCCCCGTTGTGCGGAAAAGCTCTGCTGCAAGCCAGATCCGCTCTTCCAGATCCGTATTCTTATTGTATGGACCGGAGCCGCTCTCCTGTCCTTCATCCACGCGGTAGACAGGCTCCGGCGTCTTCTCCAGATAGTTCCAGACACGCACCGCATCCTTCAGCAAGGTGTCTGCATAGCCCCGGTCAAACGGCGCATAGATGCGTGCGCCAATGGCAAAGCTTGCACCGCACATGGCTGAGCTGGAGGTTGCTGTGCTGAAAATATAGCGCTTCTGCGTATCCGTATCCGGCGATACCTCGAAGCCAGGCCACTTCATGCCGGAGACTTTATGGAACAGGCTTCCATCCCTGCGCTGCATCTTGCGCATCCAGTCGAGTTCAAATTTTATCTCAGATAAGGCATCCGGCAGATTTTTCTCCTGCTTTACGCCTGCCGGGAAAAGAAGCTGCCCCTTCTGGAAATGATCCGGATGGGCTTCATAGGCCATGAGCAGCTGCGCACTGCTGATGGCAGCCGTCGTGCTGTATTTGCCATAATCTCCGGCATCATACCAGCCGCCGGTCATATCGAGCTTATCACCCTTTTTGTTCAGTGCATCGGAAAAATAGACCTCGGCCTCTTTATCCTGCGGATGGCCTCCCTTGAGCTCCAGCCCGGAGATATCATCATGGATTGGCGTATTGCTGCGTGAAAGCGTATACGAGCGCCAGGCCTCCGCCGCCGGCACCGCATAGACGTTATCGCCGATGACAAAGTCATAGGACTCGCGATTGCCCACCTTCAATTTATAGGTGCCTGCCTTTTTCAGGCTGGTAAAATCGGCCTGCCGCAGCTTTTCATCGGACAGCGCATCATACTTCGCTGCCGAAAGCTTCCCTTCGAACACCGTCTGCTGCGTAGCCGCATCCACGATGGTAAACGAGGTATCCGCCGAATCCGTCACCATGGCCTTCTTGTCCGCATTGGTCAGATAGCCGACCTGATCCACATGCATGCCTGCATCGGCTGCTTCCGCCAAAGATGCCCCGGCATACGTTCCCCATAACGTCATGCCAAGCACAAGAAGCCGTGCCAGTCTTTTTTTGCTGTTCATTCTCCTGCCCCCTTATTCTGCAAACGGCGTATAGCTGATCGACTGATATTCGGCCGTTACCGGAAGCTTGTCTGCCTTGAACGGCTTCAGCCAGCCATCGACACCCTTGCCGCACCAGGCATTCATCATGAGCTTTGCCTTGGTTACCGGAACATCGGTTGTTTCCCTGCGGAAAACTTCTTTGCCATCGACGAACCAGATGATCTTGTCCTTATGCCATTCGAACGCATAGCTATGGAAGGCTTCGGATGCATCAAAACCAAGATCATACATGTATTCATGGCCGCCCTTGCCGTCACGGAAATAATTGAACTGCACTTTGGTCGTATCCTTGCCCAGGATTTCGATATCGATCTCATCCCATGGATTCTGATCCGACGGGCCAGTATACGTAAAGAAGGAAGATACTGTGCCATCGTTCTTAATGGCCTTCATGCTTACCTCGTAGCGGCCATAGCCATAGAACGCCTTGCTGCGGAACTCACCGCCCGAATACGGAATCTTGTCTGCCTTTTTTTCTTTGTCAATGACCAGCTGCAGGTTGCCCTGATTGAAGGTAACATTGCTCTTATGCCAGTTCACATTGAACGGATCACCGTTCGTCCAGCCATCCGAAGCCTCGAATCCCTGCGGCATGCCCTTCTTGAAATCAAGCTGAAATGCATCTGCTGCCTGTACATGGCTTGCAGATTCTGCAAATACAACAGCCGGCGATACGCTGACCGACATGAACGATACAGGCACAGCAGCCAGTGCCATGACCAGCAGCCCGCCAAAGGTTTTTTTCCTGAATTCCATCATGCTAATCGTCTCTTTTCCTAAATTATTGAGAAAGATCTTCGCCATTGCTCGCAATGACTTTCTGATACCAATAAAATGACTTTTTCGGCACGCGTTTCAACGTTCCTTTTCCTGCATTGTCCTTATCCACATAGATGAAGCCATAGCGTTTTTCCATCTCACCCGTGCTGGCCGACACAATATCGATCGGTCCCCAGGGGCAGTAGCCCATAAGCGCAACACCATCTTCATCGATGGCCTTTTCCATCTCGGCGATATGCCCGGCAAAATAGCGGATGCGTTCATCATCCTGTACCATACCGCTCGCATCCGGTTTTTCATGCAGACCGATGCCATTCTCTACGATCATGAGCGGCAGCTCATAACGCTCGGAGAGAACATTCAGCATATAGCGCATGCCAACCGGGTCGATCTGCCAGCCCCAGGCAGATGCCTTCAAATAAGGATTGGGCACTTCATGGCCAAGCACGCTCTTATCCTGCGGCTCAGATTTACGCACGAAACTCATATAATAAGACAGCGCAAAATAGTCCACGCAGCCCTTCTCCAGGATCTTCAGGTCGCCCTCTTCCATCTTGATATGGTATCCCTTGTTTTCCCATTCCTTTACCATATACAAAGGATAACGGCCACGGCATTGCACATCGGCAAAGAAAAACGTTTTATCCATCTCTTTCAGTGCCGCCATCTGATCCATCGGCTGACAGGAAAACGGATAAACCGGCGACATGGCCATCATGCAGCCAATCTGGAAATCCGGGTTGATTTTATGGCCTTCATTCACCGCCAGCGCAGAAGCAATGAACTCATGATGCGCCACCTGATAAAGCACCTCATGACGGTCCTCGCCCGGCTGATACAGAACGCCGGAATTCGTAAAGGCCGTGAATTCCGTATCCACATCCCGCTGGTTATTGATCTCATTGAAGGTCATCCAATACTGGACTTTGTCCTTGTAGCGCTCAAATACCGTAACTGCAAAATGCACAAAGAAATCAACGAGCTTGCGGCTGCGCCAGCCGCCGTATTTCTTTACCAGATGATACGGCATCTCAAAATGCGACAAGGTCACGACTGGTTCCATGCCATACTGCTGCATCGTATCAAACAAATCATCGTAAAACTGCAGTCCTGCCTCATTCGGCTCCGTCTCATCTCCCTGCGGGAAAATCCGTGTCCACGCGATGCTCGTGCGGAAACACTTGAAGCCGAGCTTCGCCAGCAGTGCGATATCCTCTTTGTAATGGTGATAAAAATCGATTGCCTCATGATTCGGATAAACCTTGCCGGGCAGTACACCATCCGTGATCTCTCTTGGTCTGTCCGGTCCGCCGACGGTCATGACATCGGCTACACTGATGCCCTTGCCGCCTTCCTGCCAGCCGCCCTCGATCTGATGCGCTGCCACAGCACCACCCCAAAGGAATTCTTTTGGAAATCCCATTTTTATACCGTTCTCCCTTCCTGATCAAAGCGTTGATAGACTTCGATGAATTCCTGGGCGATTGTCTTGAACCCTTCCGCACTCATCAGCTGATCCTCTGCATGCAGAAGCAGCAAATTGACGACACTGCCGCCCTTCTCCGCCTCCTGCTGCAGAAGCCCGGCATGCGCATCATGTCCTTCAACAAAAGCAGCATCTCCTTCGCCAATCAGCTTTTCTGCGGCTGCATAGTCACCGCGCTTTGCCTCCTGAATGGCCTCAATATAGCAGCTGCGCGCCGTACCGACCGCAGAAATAATCTGAAATGCAATCAATTCCAATCCTTCCATTATCACACCGTCCTTTAATCCTTGATCAGTTTACGGGCAAATGCCAGCGTGCCCTTGCCGTCCATACGGCCATACATGCGCATATCGATTGCATCTACCGGAACGCCTGGAATCTGCTCAGCGATCTTTGCCTTGGAAAAGCGGATCTGTGGTCCCAAAAGGACTACATCTGCATCTGCAGCCTTCGTTGCGGCCTCTGAAGCAGAATATGCTGCAATCTCGCAGTCAAAGTTCTCAGCCGCAGCAGCCTCCTGCATTTTCCTCACGAGCATACTCGTCGACATGCCCGACGCGCATAATAAAATAATCTTTTTCATAAAATCAGTCTCCCTTGTACCAATGCCTGCAGGCCAAACATCCACAGCCTGCAGGACATTCTTTTGCTTTTTGTTGATTTGATCAGAAATGGAAATCCAGCTGCGTGCGCACCAGATGACGCTTATACGGCTGCACGCCCCAGGAATACGGCTGCATGTTGCAGTCCGCAACTTCATAGAACGTCTCCCACTCGACATTCTTCCATGGAACATAACGGAAGCCTATCGTCCAGCCCTTGGAATTCCGGAGCATCGAACCCCAGGCATCATCATTCCAGATGGTACCGTTGCGCTGGATATTATGGTAGCGAAGGTAGGCTGCAAAGGAGCCTACGACTTCCGGATTCGTCCATTTATAGTCCAGACGGGTAATCCAGGAGCGGTTATTTGCCTGGAAGTTTGCCCGGTTATCATAGTTATAGCTCATGTCATTTTCATGATTCGTCTGTACATAGTCTGTCGTCAGGCGCAGATTCTTCGCAACATTCGTCGCTGCACTCAGCACAAAAGCGTGCGTGCCGATCCAGTTGCCATGACCATAATCTCCATCCACATAAGGTGTCTGCAGTCCCTGCGCCCCGCCGCCGGATATTTTGGCATACGCACAGAAAATATCGAAATTATGTCCGACCGGTCCTTTGACGAAGGGGCCATAGAAGGAGAAGTCCGCATTGCTGTACTCACCCATGGAATAATAATACGCACCTGCCCGCAGGCCATTCGGCGTAACCGGATAACTGAGGTCAACGCCGTTTGTCGTAGCACCAAGCAAAGAGAACTGATAGCCCAGCGGGCTCCACTTGCGTCCGATGGAAATCTCGCCGCCATTCTTGAGCTTCCCGTCGACCCAGATGCGCTGAATCTGTCCATCTTCACGTTTCAGCTTGCCATCCAGAGTGCTATGTGCAAAACGCTGATTTGTCTCTGACTGCAAATGACCTGTCCAATTGTCACTGATTTTCATATCAGCCATAAGATTCAGATAAAAGCGGCTGTTCGTTTTCTCATCATCATAGATATCGCCCTTGTTGCGGTCTGCATCATTATCCCAGGAAGTGCGTACAAAGCCATACAGCTTGACATGGTCCTGATCCTTCTTGACGCTGTCCACAGCATCTGCCTGCTTTTTCTGGTTCTCGGCCTGATTTGCACTCTCCTCTTTGAGTGCCTTGATCTGCGCAGCCAGTTCCTGCTGCTGCTGTTCCAGTGCAGCAATGCGGCTGTCTTCACTTCCTGCAGCATCTGTCCCATTGTCCGGCGCAGCCAGTGCCGTGCCTGATAACCCCAAAGCTAAACCTAAAAGAATTGCTCCTGTTTTCTTCTTATTCATAAGCCCTATCATCCTGCCCTTTCATTTCTCTTTTCTCTTTTTTCTTTTGCTTGCTGTTTTCCTTAAACTGCCCGCTTACGATCTGACTGGCGTACCTTCTGTTTCGTTATTTTCCGGCTCACCCTGCTCCTCTTTGAGCAATGCATTATCCTGTGCTTTGAGGAACGGGAAGTAAATTGCTGCAGCCATCACAAGGTTCACGATCTGGATCACAGCACCCTGCCAGCCATCCAGAAGGAATCCCGCAATGATCGGCGGCGTTGTCCAAGGCACCTGTACTGCACTGAATGGCGCCATAAAGCCCACCGAAATCGCAAAATACGTGATGAACATCGCAAAGATTGGAACCAGAATAAACGGCACCAGCAGATAAGGATTGAATACGATTGGCAGACCGAAGATGATTGGCTCGTTGATATTGAACAGACCCGGCACGAAAGCCATTTTCATCAGGGATTTCAGCTGATTCGATTTTGCGGTAAAGACACCGGCCAGCAGAAGACCCATCGTAAGACCGCAGCCGCCGCTCTTGGTAAAGACATCGTTGATCTGACAGGTAATGATTTTTGCCTGCGGGTTGTTCATGAGCGTCATGCCCATATCAAGAAGGTGCTGGTTGTCCAGGGAATTGGCAATGAGCAATGGTCCGACAACGCCCCCCACGACGTTCGGTCCATGGATGCCTGCCCAGAACAGGACACTCTGCAGGCCAATGATGATCGTACCACCGCCCAATGTATCAGAAAGTCCCTGCAGCGGTGTCTGGATTACCTTGAAAACAAGCTCTGGTGCTGTCGTCGCACCGATATAATGGCAAAGGCCGTATAAAACCGACGCTGACGTAAAGAAGACCATGCCCGGGACAAGCGCTGAAAAAGCACGTGCAACACCCTGCGGCACTGCATCCGGCATTTTGATGCCGATATGGTTCTTCTCACAATAGCAGAAAATATACGAGACAAAAAATGCAACAAAGATTGCCGTGATGACACCGTTGCTGCCTGCCCAGGCTTTCGGGATGATATCTCCCACGGTTTCACCGCCCTTGGTCACCAGGCTCGGCGGCAGGATGATCAGGAACGTGGACAAAGCAAGGATTGCAGCCATCATTGCATCACAGCCCTCATTTTCCACAAACTTATAGGTAATGGCCAAAACAACAATAATCGCTAAAACACTGAATGTACCGCCCGCTACTGCATTCAAAGGTGCCGTCCAGTCCTTGCCAAAAAGCGAGGCCATGAACTCCGGATACCCTGGGATTGGCAGGTTTGCCAACAACAGAAAAACTGAACCGCAAATCGTAAATGGCGTGGTCATGATAAATCCATCACGTAAAGCTGCTACCGCACGAATCTGGGCGAATTCCCCCATAAACTCGATGAACTTATCAAAGATTTCTTGTTTACTCATCATTTCGCTCCTCTTTCTAAG
>CAZTAP010000113.1:0-9029 GCA_964611665.1 uncultured Selenomonadaceae bacterium
CTTTTTTTGTTGCCTTTTTTTCCCTTCTTTTATACAATAGAAGGGATTGTGGGGAGGAATACATATGAACACAGAAGAGCGCCGGGCAATTCTTTTGCAGCGGCTGGAGAAAGCAGAGGGGCCGCTTACGGGGACTGCGCTTGCCCGGGAGTTCCAGGTAAGCCGTCAGATCATCGTGGGGGACATCAGCATTATCCGTGCGATGGGCAGGACCGTTTATGCTACGCCGCGCGGCTATCTGATGCCTTCCGGGAAGGGTGAGCCGCAGGGAATCATGGCAACGCTGGTATGCCGTCATGGACAGGATAAGATGCAGCAGGAACTGGAAATCATCGTGGATTGCGGCGCACATGTACATGATGTGATCGTTGAGCATCCTTTGTATGGTGAGATCCGTGCGGATCTTCGTCTGCAGAGCCGGCGTGATGTTGATGCTTTTGTACAGCGAATGAAGGGCTGTCAGGCGATGCCGCTTTCTGTCGTGACAGACGGAGTGCATCTGCATACGATTGAGGTGCCGGATGCGAAGGCCCTGGAGGAAATCCGTCAGAAGCTCGGGCAGGCTGGGATTTTGTGCGAGGAAAATGCAGGTCAGGACCATTCAAAAAGGGCATAGCTCTATTAAAAAAATGGAATGGGTAGTATAATAGTAGCATCGGGTTTTTTGGAGGCTGACATATTGGAAGAATTATTAAAAGAAATGCATACCTGGATGCAGGAGTATATGAAGTCCTTTTATACACAGGATGAGAATATCCAGCAGGCTATTCTCATCAAGGAAAAGCATACAGGCTATGTGACGGAAATTGCACGTGAGCTTGCCGGGCATTTGTCGCTTAGTGCGCATGATACAGAACTTGCCGAGATTATGGGCCTTTTTCATGATGTAGGGCGCTTCCGGCAGTTTACGCTGTATCAGACATTCAATGATGCGAAGTCGGAGGATCATGCTGATCTTGGCATCAAGGTGCTTAAAGAGCTGCCGTTTATGCAGAAGCTTGCAGCAGAGGATGCTGAGCTGGTGCTGTTTGCTATCCAGAATCATAATAAAAAGCTCATTGCACCAACCGGAAACAAGCGCTGTCTGCTCTTTGCGCGTCTTTTAAGGGATGCAGACAAGCTGGATATTTATCGCGTGCTGTCACCGTTTATTGCGCCATCGGATGGTACGGGCTTCAGTCCGGATTTTCTGGAACAGTTTGTGGCAGGGGAGCAGTGTGATTATACGCGGATCCGTACACAGGATGACCGCAAGCTCGTGCGTCTTATGTGGGTCTATGATGTGAATTTCAGCTGGACACTGCAGCGTATTGCAGAGCGCGGCTATATCGAACGCATCATCCGCTGTCTGCCGGACAGTGAGCGCATGCAGGAGGGCGTAAGGCGCCTGCAGGACTATGTGGCAAGGAAATGTGCAGCCGAAGATATTGCGGCGCTTTGATTATTTAGAACATAAAGGAGTTTGAACATGGCAGAGAATACGACATTATCCTCGAATTTCATTCAGAATGCGATTGACGAGGACTTAAAAAACGGCAAATACAGTGAGGGCATCCATACACGTTTCCCACCGGAACCGAATGGCTATCTGCATATCGGGCATGCAAAGTCGATTTGTCTGAATTTTGGTATTGCAAAGCAGAACAATGGCCTTTGCAATCTTCGTTTCGATGATACGAATCCGACGAAGGAAGATGTAGAATATGTCGATTCTATCCAGGAGGATGTAAAATGGCTGGGCTTTACCTGGGATGACCGCAGATTCTATGCCTCGGATTATTTTGGCAGACTGTATGATTTTGCAGCAGAGCTCATCAGACGCGGCAAGGCGTATGTCTGTGATCTTACGGCAGAGGAAATTCGTGAATACCGCGGCACGCTCACCGAGCCTGGCAAAGAGAGCCCTTATCGCGGCCGCAGCGTGGAAGAGAATCTTGATTTGTTTACACGCATGAAGGCTGGGGAATTTGCGGATGGCTCACATGTGCTGCGGGCGAAGATCGACATGGCATCACCGAATATTACGCTGCGCGATCCGGTCATTTATCGTATTTCGCGCTCTACGCATCATCGTACGGGAGATGAATGGTGCATCTACCCGATGTACGATTTCGCGCATCCGCTTTCGGACGCAATCGAGGGTATCACACATTCCATCTGTACACTGGAATTTGAGGAGCATCGTCCGTTCTATGACTGGCTGCTTGAATCGCTGGGCTTTGATGAGAAAACGCGTCCGCGTCAGATTGAGTTTGCCCGTTTGAACCTTACAAATACGGTTACGAGCAAGCGCAAACTTCGTCAGCTTGTTGAAGAGGGCCGCGTGCGCGGCTGGGATGATCCGCGTATGCCTACCATTTCCGGGCTTCGCCGCCGTGGTTATACGGCAGCATCTATCCGTGATTTCTGTGACCGCATCGGTGTGGCAAAGAGCAACAGTCTCGTGGATGTTGCGATGCTTGAACATTGCGTGCGTGAGGATCTCAATGAGAATGCTGATCGTGTCATGGCTGTTCTGCGTCCGCTTAAGGTTGTCCTTACGAATTATCCAGAAGATAAGACGGAATATCTTTTGGCGGATAATCATCCGACAAAAGGCGGCCATCGCTATATGCCATTTGCGCGTGAGCTTTACATTGAGCAGGAGGATTTCATGGAGGAAGCGCCTAAGAAGTTCTTCCGCCTGAAGCCGGGGGGAGAAGTACGCCTGAAGCATGCGTATATCATCAAATGTGAAGAGGTCATAAAGGATGCGCAGGGAAAGATCGTTGAGCTTCATTGCACCTATGATCCGGATTCCAAGACCGGGGGGGCCACGGCCGGACGCAAGGTCAAGGGAACACTTCACTGGGTAGCGGCAGAGCAGGCCATTACGGCAGAGGTTCGCCTTTATGATTATTTACTGGAGACAGATGAAAATGGAGAACTGCCGGCAGATTTCATTGCTGCGCTGAATCCGGATTCCCTGCAGGTCATCGAGGATGCGAAAGTGGAACCAAGCCTGCGCTGGACTGCCGAAGGAACGAAATATCAGTTCCTGCGCGAAGGCTATTTCTGCGTGGATAAGGATTCAACCGCAGAGCATCTGGTATTCAATCGTGTCGTTGGACTCCGGGATTCCTGGGCAAAAGCAAAAAAGGGGTAATTTTATGGGAAAGATACCGAAGGGATTAGCAGATAAGGACATGTTCCGTGATTATGTGGAGGAAGAGACGCTTGAGTCAAGGTTCCTGCAGGCAGAAGCCGCAGAGGATAAGCGGCGGAAGCGGCAGGCGCAGGCTGAGCCGAAAACGAATCTTTCGATTGCATATCTTACACCGGATCTTGTCGAAAAGCTTGGCCGGGAACTGCTTGCTTTGAAGATGGCACTCTATCAGGAGGGAATCACAAGCTATTCGATGAAGGTAAAACGCGAGGGGCATAATATCGTGCTTTCCCCGCAGGAAAACAAGAAAAGGGGATAAGGCTTGAAGGATAGGGCTGCTTCAGCTATGTCTGCTTAAAAACTAACAGGAAGAAGTGAAGGTTTTGGATACGAGTACAATCATTGCGATTGTCATCTTTGTGGCTGCGTATGCGCTGATTATTTCCGAGAAGGTACATCGTACGATTGTCGGACTTGGCGGAGCTATGCTGATGATTCTTTTTGGCATTCTTACGCAGGATCAGGCAATCGGACATGTGGATTTCAATACGCTTGGTCTTCTTATGGGTATGATGATTATCGTGAATATCACGAGTGAAACTGGGCTGTTCAACTATTTAGCAATCTGGGCAGCAAAAAAAGTCAAGGCAAAGCCAATTGCATTACTGGTTGCGCTTTCCGCGATTACGATGATCTGCTCAGCTTTGCTGGATAATGTTACGACGGTTTTGCTTACCGTGCCGATTACGTTCAGTATTACTTCACAGTTGAAGGTGGATGTCAAGCCGTTTCTTATTTCGCAGATCCTGGCTTCGAATATCGGCGGTACGGCAACACTTATTGGTGATCCGCCAAATATCATGATTGGCAGTGCTGTTGGGCTGAATTTCATGGATTTCATTTTCAATCTTACTGCAATCTGTATTCTTATTTTTATTGTGACAGAAATTTTACTGATCGTTATTTATCGTCGCGGCCTTCATACGACCGATGATCTGCGGGATAAGGTCATGCACTTGAAAGAAAAAAGCCAGATCAGCAATCCGCGTCTGTTGAAGAAATGCTTGTTCGTGCTGTTCATTACAATCTCAATGTTTGTGCTGCATGGGCAGCTTCACATGCAGACAGCTACGGCTGCACTTACGGGTGCTGCACTGCTGCTTTTCATCAGCTATGCACAGGATGAGGCTATGATTGCCAAGGTGCTCAGCAAAATCGAGTGGCTGGCCATCTTCTTCTTTGCAGGCTTGTTCATTCTGGTTGGCGCTCTTGTGGAGACGGGCGTAATCAGCATGCTGGCACAGGAAGCGATGAAACTTACGAATGGCAGCCTGAATGCCACGGCTATGCTTATTCTTTGGATGAGCGCAATCGCGTCTGCATTCATCGATAATATCCCATTTGTTGCTACGCTGATTCCGCTTATTCAGGATATGGGACGCATGGGCATGACGAACCTTGCTCCGCTCTGGTGGGCACTTTCGCTGGGGGCATGCCTGGGCGGTAATGGTACGCTCATTGGTGCAAGCGCGAACGTTGTCGTTGCTTCGATGGCAGCACAGCGCGGCCAGCAGATTTCGTTCATCCGTTTTATGATGATTGCGTTTCCGCTCATGCTGCTTTCCATTGTGATTTCCAGTGTGTATATCTGGCTGCGGTATTTGTAATCGGTGAGAAATCATTTGACGCAGCTGCTTCTTATACGTTATAATAAAGGACAGTTGTATTTTTATCAGATATGTAACTATGTAAAATCCGATGAGGCAGAATAGTAGATATTTCCTGTGGGAACAGAAAGACGGCGGTTGATGCAAGCCGGAGCTGCAGGGTGTCGAACTCACTGGGGAGGAGCGGCTGAGCCGACGCTGGTCACGTTATGACTTTTGAGAGGACGGCAGATGAGCCGTCAATCAGGGTGGTACCGCGAGATATGTTCGTCCCTGACTGCAGCAGCAGTCGGGGGCGTTTTATTTTTATTTAGGAGGAATTTTAATGGAAAGATATTCGCCACAGGAAATTGAGAAAAAATGGCAGGCCAAATGGTTTGAGGAGAATGTATACAAGACGGAAATGGACCGTACAAAGCCGGAATACTATGTGCTCGAAATGTTCCCATATCCTTCGGGCAATCTGCATATGGGACATGTCCGCAACTATTCCATTGGTGATGTGCTTGCGCGCTATAAGACCATGGAGGGCTATAACGTGCTGCATCCGATGGGCTTTGATGCGTTTGGCATGCCGGCCGAGAATGCAGCTATCAAGCATGGCGTAAAGCCGTCGGACTGGACGTATTCCAATATCGAGAACATGAAGCGCCAGCAGCGTGAGATGGGGCTTTCCTATGATTGGGACCGTGAGGTTGAGACCTGCCGTCCGGAATATTATCGCTGGACGCAATGGCTCTTTGAACTTTTCTATAAGAAGGGTCTGGCTTATAAAAAGGAAGCTTCGGTAAACTGGTGCGATACGTGCGGCACAGTTCTGGCCAATGAGCAGGTCATTGATGGCAAGTGCTGGCGCTGTGATTCCGAGGTAAAGAAAAAGAACCTCTCGCAGTGGTTCTTTAAAATTACGGATTATGCGGATACGCTGCTGGAAGATCTCAAGGAACTCAAGGGCTGGCCGGAGCGTGTCAAGACGATGCAGGAAAACTGGATCGGCCGCAGTGAAGGCGCCGAGTTCAGCTTTGATGTGCCGGAGTTCAATGAGAAGATCCCTGTCTATACGACATGCCCGCATACGGTATTCGGTGTGACTTATGTTGTGCTTGCTGTTGAGCATCCCTTAGTGGAAAAGCTGATCAAGGGGCGCGAAAATGAAGCGGAAATCCGTAAATTCATGGATGAAACACGCAAGATGAGCGAGATGGAGCGTACATCGAGCGAGTCGGAAAAGAAGGGGATGTTCACGGGGGCTTATGCGGTCAATCCGTTCAATGGCAAACGTGTGCCAATCTGGATTACGAACTATGTGCTCTATGAATATGGTACAGGCGCGGTCATGGGCGTTCCGACGCATGATGAACGCGACTGGATGTTTGCGGCGAAATACGGTCTGGAGAAAATCATCGTAGTAAATAACCCGGAAGGGACGCTTTCTTTGGATACCATGGATAATGCCTATGTCGATCCGGGCGTGCTCGTAAATTCCGGCGAATTCAGCGGCATGGATTCCGAGGCGGCCAAGCCGGCCATCATCCAGTGGATCGAAGACCATAAGGTCGGGAAGAAGCAGGTACACTATCGTCTCAGAGACTGGCTGATTTCCCGTCAGCGTTACTGGGGCGCACCGATTCCGGTGGTTTACTGTCCGCACTGCGGCGAGGTGCTTGTACCGGAAGAAGAGCTGCCGGTCAGGCTGCCAGAGAATGTGAAATTTGAGCAGGGTTCAGTATCGCCTCTGGCTCAAAGCGAAGAATTCGTCAACTGTACCTGCCCGAAATGCGGCGGCCCGGCAAAGCGTGAAACGGATACGATGGATACGTTCATCTGCTCTTCCTGGTACTATATGCGCTATACAGATCCGAAAAATGACAAGGCTCCGTTTGGCCAGGATAAGGTCAATTATTGGGCACCGGTCGATCAGTACATTGGCGGTATCGAGCATGCCATCCTGCATCTCCTGTACTCCCGTTTTTTTACGAAGGTCTTGAAGGATGCAGGTCTTGTCGACTTCAATGAACCGTTCAAGAATCTGCTCACGCAGGGCATGGTCATCAAGGATGGCTCGAAGATGAGCAAGTCCAAGGGCAATGTCGTATCGCCGGAGGAGATTATCTCGAAATATGGTGCGGATACGGCCCGTCTGTTCATCCTGTTCGCAGCACCGGTAGAGCGTGATCTTGAATGGAGCGATCAGGGCGTAGAGGGAGCCTTCCGCTTCCTGAACCGTGTATGGCGCATCATCGGTCATTTTGAGGATGGCATCAAGGCTGGTGCGGCGGATTATGATATCGGGAAGCTTACCAAGGAGGAGAAGGAGCTTCGCCGTATCCTGCATGTAACCATCAAAAAGGTAACCGATGATATCAAGGATCGCTTCATGTTCAATACGGCTATCAGCTCAATCATGGAACTGGTGAATGCCTTCTATAATTTCCAGGATAAGACAGATGTCAACGAAGGGCTTCTGCATGAAGTCGGCATCAATCTGATCAAGATGCTTGCACCATTTGCACCGCATATTACGGAGGAGCTTTGGAGCCGTATCGTGGGTGAGGGCAGCGTACATCAGACGAAATGGCCGAAATATGATGCTAAGGCAACTGTGCTCGATGAAGTGGAAATCGTTCTGCAGATCAATGGCAAGGTTCGTGATAAGATCGTCATTGCGGCTGATCTTGATCGTGATGCTATGCAGAAAGCTGCTATGGAGCAGCCGCGTGTACAGGAACTTACTGCAGGCAAGAAGATCGTCAAGGTAATCTGCGTACCGAAGAAATTGGTGAATATTGTAGCGAAATAAACATATGCTGTGGAGAGCCTGCCTGCATGAATGTGCAGTGCTCTCCACAGCAATTTTTTTGTCCGGAGGCAGGAAGTCCATGGTTTTCGTCAAATTATATAAGAATAATATTACGCTGCAAAAAGTTTGAAGTGAGAAGGAGCGGAATGGTCAATGCTGAAACAATATGCTTTAGAGGACCTGAAGGAAGGCATGGTGCTGGGACGGCCCATTTATGAAGATGATGCCAAGGTTTTGTTGGAAGAGGGGACGATTCTTACCCACGAAATGATAGATTCGCTGCTTGAGCGGCCTATTTTTTCTGTGTATATTGCAGAAGTGGGCGATAGTCCGGAGGAAACAGATCTGGATGATATGGGAGAAAATTTTGTAGATCCGGCGCTGACAGCAGCGGTGGGGACAACAGCAGTGAAGTCCAGGGGCCGCAGCATGGTAAACGCTATACCGGTCAAGACCATTCCGGAAAAGGAAGTTTTGCTGGATGCTCCTTATGTTATGAGTTACCAGAATGTTTTTCAAACGATGGAAGTCGTTTTTCAACAAGCTGCACGCAGCGGCAAAGTGGATGTCGATGTTGTCTGGCAGCTGATTGTAGATGGACGTATGGCTGTCCTTTGCGATGGTTTGAAAGCAATCACGCAAATCCACAATATGGTACGGGAAGGCGATTATCTGCTGCATCATAGCATTCATGTAGCGATTCTGGCCGGTCTTATGGGACGCTGGATGAAGATGCCTAAGGCGAGACGTCAGAGACTCGTTTTGTCCGGGCTTCTGCATGATGTCGGCAAGCTGCGCATTGCGGGAGACATTTTGAATAAGCCTGGGAAACTGACACTCACAGAGCTCAAGGTCGTGCAGCGTCATCCGCTGCTCGGCTTTGAAATGCTGCAGCATGGTCAGCTGGAAACCGAGCAGGAGGTTTTGTCCGGTGTATTGCAGCATCATGAGCGGAATGATGGTTCTGGTTATCCGCATGGAACGGCCAAGTCAGAAATCGGTGATTTTGGACGCATCCTGGCCATTCTGGACATTTATGATGCGATGGCTGCGAATCGTGCTTATGCGAAAAAAAGATCTCCGTTCGATGTGTTCAATATTCTCTCGGATGATATCATGACCGGGAGACTGGATACGGAATATGGCATTCTTTTTATCCGTCAGCTTTGTCATGCGATGAATGGCAACTGGGTGCGGCTTACAAACGGGGAAGAGGGGAAAATCGTTTATCTTGATGAAACACGGCTGACTTCTCTGCCCGTGGTGCAGACGATGAGCGGGGATTTTCTCGATCTGAATACGAATACGAAAGTTAAAGTAGAATGTTTGCTTACCCACGAGGAAATAGAAGGATAGCGGATTCAGCAGAGTGCATGGACAAATTCATGCACTCTGTATTTTTTTTGCAAAGGAGTCT
>CAZTAP010000114.1:0-2854 GCA_964611665.1 uncultured Selenomonadaceae bacterium
CATAACGCATACGAGTTGCAACGAGGGACTGATGTCCATCACGCAGGACGGTTTCCGTAATCTTTACAGGTTTTTTTGCCATACTAAAACACTCTCCCTTGGATTATTGTAGCATAAGCCCGATATATTACCAGGCAGCGTAAATTTGAACAAAAAGCAATGGCGAAATACGTCCTAAGCCGCATTCTGCCTATATACTTAAAGGCCAACTCAAATTTACATCACAAGTACAGTATAGGTACTAAAAAGAACATTGTCAATGATAAAAGTGATTTTTTGAACATAATTTTTTTCATGCGATTATAGATGCGATTTATAGTATAATTCATGTAAATAGTGAGAATCTTCCACCATATAGTGCAATATTTTGTATTTTGCGTGATTTGTAAATTTACTTTTTTAGGAAAAAAACGCGATGTTTATTCTTCTTCATTTGCCATATTCGTTACGGATTTCCATACCAACACGATATTTCGTATTTTAATGCGAAATAATCACGAAATGGAAAGAGAAAATTCAGAAGGATTAATAATAATCAATAATTATAGATATATAATGCTTAATTAACAAAAAGAATGGCATAAGGCAGGCGCCTTATGCCATGTAAAATCAGTGGAGATATTGTGTATTTTCCTGAGAATCAGCCCTGTGGAGCGGCAGATCTACGACTTCCACGCGGTCAAGCGTTTGCTTTACCTGTCCCCGGATGGCATCGAGATAGATGCGGTAGAGTTTTTTCTGCTCAAGAAGCTCATGAGGCTCCAGGCCTTCCGAGCGTTTCTTTTTTGCCAGGGCATTGATGCGCGCGATAAGTTCCGGTGTAATCAAGTGGTTTTCCTCCTTTATTTACAGCATTCTTTTTTGACAAGCTCATGATAGGCGTTCAGAAGCTTTTGCGTAACCTCACCGGGAGCGCCGCTGCCGATGGTCTTGCCATCAAGGTTGACAACCGGGGTTACTTCCAGGCTTGTGCTCGTGATAAAGGCTTCGTCAGCGCCCTGTGCGAATTCCGGGGTAAAGGCCTTCTCTACAACAGTGAGACCGAGCTTCGGTGCACATTCCTCGAGCAGGATGGAGCGCGTCACGCCTTTCAGGATCAGATGGCTCAACGGGTGCGTCCAGATGATGCCGTCCCGGACGATGAAGAAATTGCTGCTGGAGCCTTCAGTGATGAGGTTGGTGTCTTTGCGGAACTGGATAGCTTCCTGGCAGCCCTTTTCGTGAGCCTGCTGTTTGGCGAGAACATTGCCCAGGAGATTCAATGATTTGATATCGCAGCGCAGCCAGCGGATGTCTTCTGCGAGGACCGCATGTACACCGTTTTCCTGCCAGTCGTTTTTGATCTGGGAGGCGCGGATCGTCATGGAAAGATGCGGCACGCATTTTGCCGGAAAATAATGCGTGCGCGGCGCGCTGCCGCGCGTAATCTGGAAATAAATCGCACCATTGTGGATTTTGCTTTTGCTGATGAGGTCAGCATGGATTGCTTTAAGCTCTTCATCCATATAGGTGATGGGAATACGCATTTCCCGCATAGAACGGCGGCAGCGTTCCAGATGGCGGTCCAGTGCGAAGCATTTGCCGTTATAGACGTGGGTGGCTTCATAGATGCCATCGCCGAACTGGTAGCCGCGGTCTTCAAGCTGTACTTTTGTATCGTTAGGAGAGACAAATTCACCATCAAAAAAACTTAATTCGTTCAAAAGAAAAACCTCCTTAGTTGTTCTCATACATGATTATATTATAATGGAATTCATCGGAAAAAACAGCATAAAATAATAAAAATGCAAATTTATCCGGGTGAGCTATTGGTTTTTAAGGGCAGGGCTGATATAATAAATTATGCTAATTTGTGTTGAGGTATTGGTTTTTGGTTTACACAACATGCTAAAAATACAATTTTATGAGGAGAATATGTAAATGAAACTTGTAGTGACGATTGTCGGAAAAGATCGCGTGGGAATTATTGCCATGGTCAGTAATCTCTTAGCAGAGAACAATGTCAATATCCTGAATATCAACCAGAATATCATGGATGGTTTCTTTAACATGGTCATGATTGCTGAAATGAGCGAGAGCAAGATCCAGCTTGCTGATCTGCAGAAAATCCTGAAGCAGAAGGGCGAGGAAATGAAGATGGACATTAAGGTACAGCATCAGGATATCTTTAATGTCATGCATAGAATTTAACGAGCAGTGGAGGGCTTTTTTCAGTGATAACGATAGATGATATATTAGAAACAAACCGTATGATTACGGAGAACAAGCTGGATGTAAGGACTATTACGATGGGGATTTCCCTTCGTGATTGTGCACATCCGAATATCAAGCAGTTTTGCCAGAACGTCTACGATAAAGTTACAAGTTCGGCAGAGTTTCTGGTCAAGACGGGTGAGGACATCGAAGCCGAGTATGGCATCCCAATCATCCATAAACGCGTTTCTGTCACGCCGATTGCTATTGCTGCAGAAGCCTGCAAAACAGACACGTATGTGCCGGTAGCAGAGGCGCTTGACAAGGCAGCCAAGGAAATCGGCATCAATTTTATCGGCGGATTTTCTGCGCTGGTGGAGAAAGGCTATACGCCGGGCGACCGCACGCTCATCAAGTCGATTCCGCAGGCGCTGGCCACGACGGATCTCGTATGTTCCTCGGTAAATCTTGGTTCGACGAAGGCTGGCATCAATATGGACTGCGTACGAGAGATGGGCGAAGTCATCAAGCGTACGGCAGAGCTCACACGGGATCGTGAGGCCATCGGCTGTGCAAAGCTTGTCGTGTTCTCGAATGCGCCAGGCGATAATCCGTTCATGGCGGGTGCTTTCCATGGGGTGAGCGAGGCCGATAAGGTCGT
>CAZTAP010000114.1:2954-8952 GCA_964611665.1 uncultured Selenomonadaceae bacterium
ATAATCCGTTCATGGCGGGTGCTTTCCATGGGGTGAGCGAGGCCGATAAGGTCGTGAGCGTCGGGGTCAGCGGACCGGGCGTTGTCAAGCATGCGCTGGAAGATCTCAAGGGTGCGGACTTTACGCAGGTTGCGGAGACCATCAAGAAGACGGCCTTCAAGATTACCCGTGTGGGCCAGCTCGTTGCACGTGAGGCTTCCTCACGTCTGGGCGTTCCGTTTGGCATCATCGATCTTTCCCTGGCACCGACGCCGGCCGTTGGCGACAGTGTGGCACATATTCTTGAGGAAATGGGGCTGGAGAGCTGCGGTGCTCCGGGCACGACGGCTGCTCTGGCACTGCTGAACGATGCAGTCAAAAAGGGTGGTCTCATGGCTTCCTCGCATGTCGGCGGCCTCTCCGGTGCGTTTATTCCGGTCAGTGAGGATGCCGGCATGATCGATGCGGTTGCCTGCGGCAGCCTCTCGATTGAAAAACTGGAAGCTATGACTTGTGTCTGCTCGGTCGGGCTGGATATGATTGCCATTGAGGGCGACACCTCGGCATCGACGATTTCCGGTATTATTGCAGATGAAGCTGCAATCGGCATGATCAACAACAAGACTACGGCGGTACGCGTGATTCCTGTTCCGGGCAAGAAGGTTGGCGATACGGTTGAGTTCGGCGGGCTGCTTGGCTATTGCCCGATTGTTCCGGTACGCAATCAGTACAGCTCGGAAGCATTCATTGCACGCGGCGGCAGGATTCCTGCGCCAATCCGCAGTCTGACGAATTGATGGACTAAAGTCTGGAAGAAAAGCAGGGATGCCGCATGACTGCGGCATCCCTTTTTGAGGTGAGCTTATGCGAATAACAAAGAAAATCAAGGAACAGATGGTTGCAATCCTGGAGGAAACTTATCGTGGGGTAAAGCCGGCATTGATCTTTCGGAATCCTTTCGAGCTTTTGGTTGCGGTTATCCTGTCTGCACAGTGCACGGATAAACGAGTCAATGTCACGACCGCCCGTTTATTTGCCAAAGCGCCGACACCGGAGGCTGTTGCTGCTTTGGGGCTGGATGCACTGGAGGAAGAAATCCGTGACTGCGGCCTTTTTCATAACAAAGCCAAAAATATCATGGCAACCTGCCATATGCTTGTCGAGGAATTCGGCGGTGAGGTGCCGGAGGACTATGATACCTTACTGAAGCTTCCGGGAGTCGGGCGGAAGACGGCGAATGTGGTTACGAGCATTGCCTTTCAGCGGCCGGCGATTGCTGTGGATACGCATGTGTTCCGCGTGGCAAATCGTTTGAAACTGGCTGCAGGAGAGACACCGCTTGAAGTGGAGAAGGGCCTGCAAAAGGCAATCCCCAGGGAGAAATGGTCAGATGCACATCACTGGCTGATCTGGCATGGCCGCAGGATCTGCAAGTCACGCCGTCCGCTTTGCGCGGATTGTCCGCTGGTTGAGCTTTGTCCGGGCAAGGTGCTCTGAGACAGGTTTTTGTTGCATAAGTATACTTGTATGGTGTATAATCATGCGTAAAGAGGTGCATGGACATGAAGTATAGAAAAGCTGCATTCGCTGATGTCGAAGCGATTTTTGAGCTTGTGAATAACTATGCGAACGATGGCATTATGCTTGCCCGTTCGAGAAATACGCTGTATGAGACTCTGCGCGATATGATCGTGGCAGAGGATGAAGGGAAGATCGTGGGGGTTGGCGGCCTTCATCTGATCTGGGATGAACTGGCTGAGGTGCGCACGATGGCTGTATCGCCTGCTGCTGCAAGGCAGGGGATCGGCTCGGAGATTGTCCGGCGGCTTACGGATGAGGGCATCGGGCTCGGAGTCAAGAAGCTCTTTACGCTCACGTATAAGCCTGGATTTTTCAAGACGCTGGGCTTTTCCGTGATTACGAAGGAAGAGCTCCCGCACAAGGTCTGGAAGGACTGCATCGAGTGTCCGAAATTCCCGAACTGCGATGAGATTGCCATGATCAAAGTTCTTTGAAGAAGAATGGCTTTTGACGAAGGACAAATGACCTTCGCCAAAAAAATGATTTTACAATAAAAGAAAATCTATTGACAACTGGATGGAAAGTTGTTATAGTAAAAAGCATCAAGAGAAAATGCGATGAACAAGAAAAGTAATCGGGGGAGCTCTTCAGAGAGCTGCGGGCTGGTGCGACGCAGCGGGCGAAGCTGGTGAAATACACTTGTGAGCAGCAGGCTGAACGTTCAGTAGGCCGTGCCGGTTGTTCCCGTTACCGTGGACTAGGGTATGCAGTACCCGAAATAAGTGGCTTGCTTTAGCAAGCAGGGTGGTACCGCGAGTTATAGCTCGTCCCTGTAGTGGGGGCGGGCTTTTTTGTATTCATTTTTCAATATTTGGAGGGGTATGTTATGATTATTGTAATGGGTCCGATGTCAACAAAGGAAAATTTGGAAAAGGTAGAGCAGAAGATTGTAAATTCTGGCTTGAGATATCATCTGTCAACGGGCGAATCAAGGACAATTGTTGGCGTTATCGGCGATAAGAAGCTGATCGCTGATCTGCAGATGAACGCCTTTGAAGGGGTAGAAAAAGCAGTGCGTATTACAGAAAAGTATAAGCTGGTCAGCCGCGAGTTCAAGCCGGATGATACGATCATCGATATTGGCGGCGTGAAAGTCGGTGCGGGTCATGTTACGGTCATGGCCGGCCCTTGCGCGGTGGAAAGCATGGAACAGCTCATGGAGGCTGCCAAGTGTGTGAAAGCAGGCGGCGCACAGTTCCTGCGTGGTGGTGCGTTCAAACCGAGAACCTCCCCGTATGATTTTCAGGGCCTGGCTGAGGAAGGACTGCAGATGCTGCGCAAGGCGGCAGATGCAACGGGACTCAAGGTTGTGACGGAAATCGTCAACATCAACGATGTTGAGCTCATCGAGAAATATGCTGATGTTTTTCAGATCGGTGCACGGAATATGCAGAATTTCCAGCTTTTGAAGGCAGTGGGCAGGACGAAGATGCCGGTGCTTCTCAAGAGAGGATTGTCTGCAACCATCAGTGAGTGGCTGAATGCAGCAGAATACATCATGGCGGAGGGCAATGATAATGTCATCTTCTGTGAACGAGGCATACGTACCTATGAGACCTTTACGCGCAATACACTGGACCTCAGTGCTGTGGCAGCAATCAAAGAACTTTCCCACTTGCCGATCATTGTAGATCCGAGCCATGGCACGGGACGCTGGCAGATGGTACGCCCGATGGCGCGTGCTGCCATGGCGGCTGGTGCTGACGGGCTGATGATCGAGGTTCATCCGCATCCGGAGATGGCACTGAGCGATGGCGATCAGTCGCTTACACCGCAGAACTTTGAACTGCTCATGAAGGAAGTCAAGGAAATTGCAAAGATGATGGGGCGCGAATAAATGGCAAAGATGACATTAGCAATCATTGGCGTCGGCCTGATCGGCGGTTCGCTCGGGCTGGCGCTGAAATCCAGGCTGGGCGATGAAATCTATATCACGGGGCTTTGCCGTACGCAGGCTTCCATGGATTTGGCGGTGGAGCGGGGGGCAGTGGACATGGCTTCGCCGGATATCGCTGCGGTTGTACAGGATGCGGATATTGTATTCCTGAGCACGCCGGTGCTGCAGATGATGCCGATGGTGCAGAAACTTTTACCGTATTTGAAAAAAGGTGCGATCCTTACGGATGCAGGAAGTACCAAACAATATCTCTGGCAGCATCTGCAGAAAGTTCTGCCGCAGGATGTGTATTATATCGCGGGGCATCCGATGACCGGCCGGGAAAAAAGCGGAGTACAGGCAGCGGATAAGGACCTTTTTGTCAACAAGGCTTATGTCATTGTGGAGGATACCGGGGCGCCGCAGGAAGCGCATGAGAAGCTCATGAGCGTGCTGAAGTATACCGAGGCAAATTTCACGACACTGGATATCGCGAAGCATGACCGCTGTGCCTCGGTCATCAGCCATGTGCCGCATGTGACGGCAGCTGCACTGGTCACACTGCTGAACCGCAGTCAGGGTGACATGGAGTCCTGTCTGAAGCTTGCAGGCGGCGGCTTCAAGGATACGACACGCATTGCATCTTCCAATGCGGATATGTGGGCGGATATCTGTATGACGAATCCTGAGGCCATCGTGAACAATCTGAAGGATTTGCAGGCAATTCTCGGTGAGGTCATTTCTTCTATTGAGCACAGAGACCGCGAGGCCGTGCATGATTACTTCGCGGCTGCGAAAAAGCGGCGTGACTGCATCCTTGACCGCACGGGGAAAATGTATGAATTGATTTGATGGATACCGGCATGCCGCAGGGGGTGCCGGTATTTTTTTATAACGCCATTGTTCAGGATTTCGCATTGCGAAATCTTGAACAATGGCGTTATAACGAAAAGGGCATCGTTGAAACGCAAAGAAGAATGATTTCGCGTTGCGAAATCTTGAACAATGGCGTTATAATAGGGGTATCAAGAAGAAATGAGGGGAAAACGTGAAGGTAAAACTGGATGAGCTTGCAGCTGCCCTGGAAAAATCAGATGAGCTGCAGGGCTATGTCGATCTGGAGAATGGCAGAGTCGTTTTGTTCGGGGAAGAGTTTTCCGAGGATGCTGAGGCAAAGGATGAATCGGAAGAAGAACGGCTGGAGCATGTTTTCTCGATTGAGGATCGCTGGCAGCAGTATGTCGCACTGCCGAATATTTATGATACGGATGAGTGCGAAATCATGCGTGCCTTTGCCGATGACTTGTTTGATGAGGCACAGGCAAAGGCACTGCGTGAGGCTTTGCAGGGGCATGGTGCGGTCACTCGTTTTGAGCGCCAGCTTCGGAAGTTTATGCTGCAGGAAGCCTGGCAGGCATTTTTGCATGAGCATTTGCGTGAAGTTGCGCGGGACTGGTGCGAAGAAAACGATATAACCTATGAGGAATGAAGCGGAGAGCCGTACAGGCTCTCTTTTTTTACTTTTATACGAAAATAAATTTCGTATAAAAATATATTGCGAAATATTTATTTATACGTTATAATCATGATGAAATGATTTATTTTACGGAAAGGCGGCAGAGGATATGCAGACAATCAATGAAATCTATGCAGTTTATCCGGATTTGTTCGAGGCGGAAAAGCGTGTCGCTGATTTTGTCACAAATCATCAGAATGAAGTCCTGGAGCAGACGGTAACCGAGCTTGCAGCTGCGGCGCAGACAAGTGTGGCGACGGTGGTGCGCTTTTGCAAGAAATGCGGCTGTACGGGCTTCCACCAGATGAAGATCCGGCTTGCACGTGAGATGATGGATGAGGGGCAGGAGCCGGTGCAGGGCAGCATATCCCTGCAGGAGACGGGCAGTTCTTTGCAGACAATCCTGCAGGCAAAGACTGCAGAGCTGGAACAGACTTTCCGCAATCTTGATGAGCAGACGGTCAAGACTGTAGTGAAAAAGATTCTGGCGGCGCGGACGGTATTATTCGCGGCTATGGGCAATACGATTCCGGCAGCGATGGATGGTGCTTATAAATTCAGCCAGATCGGCATCCAGGCACTGAGTGCCCCCATCTGGGAAACGCAGCTGGCGCTTGGCCGTACGCTGGGCAAAGGAGATGTCGTTCTTGCTGTCTCTGCTTCCGGAGCATCCCGGCATTTGCTGGAACTGGCCGGTATTGCACGGGAACAGGGTGCTGTGTTCGTCTCAATCACCAATCATCCGCAATCGCCGCTCGCACAGAACAGCAGCTATCATCTGACAACCGCGACACGTGAGGTGCTTTTTATCGAAAAGGTGAGCTTTACGCGGATTCCGGCGCTTGCCATACTGGAGGCGTTGTTTTTGCTGCTGATGACAGAGAAGAAGGGGGCGGCAGAGCATGTGAACCTGCATGAGCAGACGGTTGCTCCGGACAAAGTTTGAAGTTGAAAGGATGAGGCAGATGACACAATGGGAAGAAATCTATGCAGCTGAAAAAGAGATCGAGCTTTGCTCGTTCAACGCTCAGGCTGCCTGGAAGCTT
>CAZTAP010000115.1:0-8673 GCA_964611665.1 uncultured Selenomonadaceae bacterium
GTGATTCCCTGCCGTTCCATTTCTGCCTGTACCGCAGCTGCGACCTCACGATCCTCACGCGGAATGAAGTCCGCAGTATTTTGCAAAACCGTCACCTTTGTGCCAAACATCGAATAGAACGATGCATATTCCAGGCCGATGTAACCACCGCCAATGATCACGAGCCGCTCCGGCAGCTGCTCAAGTTCCATGATGCTTTCACTCAGATAGACACGTGTACTTTCCTTTGCTCCGGGAATAGGGGGAACAACCGGCTTCGAGCCCGTATTGATAAAAATCCTTTCTCCATAGATATGCTCTGTACCTGCATCACCTGCAATCTGGATCTCATGCGCATCAACAAAGCTCCCCAGACCATGATAGACCGTGATGTTTTCCTGGTCTGCCAGCATATGGTAATTCTTATTGCGCAGCATACTGACCAATGCCCGTTTCCGTTCAATGGCCTGCTGATAAAAACCAGCCTTTTGCTCAAACGTGGCAAACGCCTGGATTTTTGCCCGCTCAGCACTATCCACAAGAGATTTCGTCGGTATGCATCCCACATTGATACAGGTACCGCCATACATCCGATCCGACTTCTCGATCATCGCTACCCTTTCCCCCTTACCGGCCAGATAGCCTGCGAGAGTTTTTCCACCTTTGCCAAAACCAATAATCACCGCATCATATTTTTCCATTCTTTTCGCCTGCCTTCACAAAAATTTTTTGATCGATATCTCTAAGCGTAATACTCTGCAGCACAGCAGAACATGCCTGATTCATCTGAGCATAGATACCGTCCATGACAGCTGCCATACCAGAAGCTATCGCGCAATCCATGTCTAAATCTCCCGTGCGGACCCGGATATCAACAGCCTTCTCGCACAAAGCCTGTGCTATCTGCTGCAGACTGACCTTGTCCGCTTCCAGTACAAAGTGGAAACCTCCATGAAATCCTTCCTGGGTTGTAACCAGACCCGATTTCCTAAGCTTCGCCAGAACGCGCCGGATGCGTACAGGATGCGTACAGACATTTTGTGCAAGCTGTTCGCTGGAGATTGTTTCCCGATGCCGGTTCAAATATACCAGAGCGTGTACTGCAATAGCGAAATCACTGGTCAAAAGATCACCTTCCTGCCTTTTCTCTTACTTTGCGGCCCCTGCCTCTGTTTCATATGGCCAGTGCGTAATACCGCCTTCTATATCATATACATGTTCATACCCCATATCCAGCAGCTTATTTGCCGCCTGCTGGCTGCGATGCCCTGTACGGCAATAAACGAAAATGACTGCATCCTTCGCCAGACCTTCAATCGGCTCCTTTTGAATCGACTCATTGGGAATAAGCCTCGCTCCCGGAATATGTTTTTCCGCATATTCCTCCGGTGTGCGGACATCCACTAAAATGATCTCCGGATCTTCACCAAGCATGGCATGGGCCTTTTCCGGTGTAATCCGTACATACTCTGCACGTGCAGGCGATGCCGTCTTTTCCTCTGCTGCACTCGCGCAGCCGGAAAGGAACATTCCAGCAAGTACCACGGCTAAAAATGCAACGATTTTCATAAAATATCATCTCCTTTATTTCCTATACTGTAATTATATATATTACAGTATAGGATGTCAAGAACTATTCTTAACAAAAAACTGTATTCGCAAAACCTTATTTGCATTTTCCAAACGAATATGCTATCATCCCTTTAGGCAAATAAGATAACATCGTAAGAGTTATACTTTACCCTGTGCCTATAAAAACGTTATAGCTTCATCTGCTTAGATCTGCAAAGACTGAGACAGCACGATTCATCAAAGATGATGTTTTTGGACCGATGTATAGGTGCCCTTCAGCGGATTTGCTGAAGGGCTTTTTTATTTTGCCGACAAAACTTATTTTTGGAGGTATTATTTCATGAAAGATGCCCGTATTACCGTAGCAACGTTAAAAGAGAGAAAGGCCAGCCATACTCCGATTACCATGCTTACCGCTTATGATTACTCTATGGCCAGCCTTGTCGATGAAGCAGGGATCGATATGATTCTCGTCGGCGATTCTCTGGGAAATGTCATTCTAGGCTATGAATCCACGCTCCCGGTTACCGTTGAGGATATGATCCATCATGGCAGAGCAGTATGCCGTGGTGCAAAGCATGCTTTTGTCGTTGTCGATATGCCGTTCATGTCTTATCAGGTTTCTGCGGAAAAAGCTCTGGAAAACGCCGGACGCATCATGAAAGAGACTGGCTGTCAGGCCGTCAAGCTCGAAGGCGGCATTGAAGTCCTGCCTGCTATCAAAAAAATGCTGGATGCAGGCATACCTGTCGTCGGCCATCTTGGTCTTACCCCACAGTCCGTAAACCAGTTTGGCGGCTTCAAGGTACAGGGCAAAGACATCGCAACTGCGGAAAAGCTTCTGCATGATGCAAAAGCTTTAAGTGATGCCGGTGTAGCTGCTATTACGCTCGAATGTGTACCAGCAAAGCTTGCAGATAAGATCACCGAGGCAGTTGCTGTCCCGACGATTGGAATCGGAGCCGGCTCCGGCTGCGATGCACAGGTCCTGGTCGTAAACGATATGCTCGGCATGAATTCCGGTTTCCACCCCAAATTCGTCAAGCGATTTGCCAATCTCCACGATGATATTCTCCAGGCCATGCATGCTTACAAAAAAGAAGTGACGGAGCGTTCCTATCCGATAGATGGCGAACACACCTTCAAAATTTCCGATGAAGTCATGGAAAAGCTGTATTGATCTAAGGAGTTGACGCACTTGAACATTGTAATTGCTGGTACGGGCGGCACAGGCGGCATCCTTGGAACATATCTTGCCCTGGCAGGTCATGACCTGACCTTCATTGCACGAGGTGCACATCTTGCCGCAATGCAAAAAAACGGTCTTACGCTGCGTACCTCACATCGCGGGGATATCCATCTCCAGGCCATAAAGGCCTGCACCATGGAGGAATACTCTGACTGCCCGGATATCATGCTGGTCTGTGTAAAGTATTACAGCATCCCGGAGACTATCCGGCTTGCCCGGCGCACAGCAGGAAAAAACACTCTGATCATCCCAATCCTGAATGTATTTGGCACGGGTGAGGTCATGCAGCAGGAACTGCCCGGCCTCACCGTACTGGATGGCTGCATCTATATCTACGGCATGGTTGCAGCGCCCGGCATCATAGCACAGCCTGCACCGATTCTGCGGCTTTTTTATGGCTTTCGTCAAAATCAGCCGCGAAACCTGCAGAATCAGGCTGCAAAATTCGCCGAAGCACTCCGGCATGCTGGTATAGAAAGCCACTTCACAGAAAATATACAGCGTGATGCACTGCAAAAGTTCAGCTTTGTTTCTCCGCTCGGCGCTGCCGGCCTCTACTTTGATGCCGTCTGCGGAGATTTCCTGCATGAGGGGCCGGAGCGTAAACTCTTCATCGGTCTGGTACAAGAAATCGAACAGCTTGGCCATGCGATGGGTCTGCATTTTGCTGCAGACCTGACCGCCGCAAATCTGAAGCTCCTTGATGCCTTTCCGCCAGATCTTCACACCTCCATGCAGCGGGATGTCGCCAAAGGCGGTGCATCGGAATTTGCGGGTCTCGTGCATCGGGTCGTTTCCCTTGCCGAACGCTATAAGGTTTCCGTACCACTTTACACGAAGCTCAGCCAATGGGGCCATGAGCATCAGATCCATTGAATGATTGATGCAGGGCAAAGATGCTCTGCGGTATACCCCAATTGTTCGTGATGATTTCGCGTTGCGAAAGCACGAACAATTGGGGTATAATACTTCCTAAGGAGCTGATTATATGCTGCAGGACATAGCACCACAGGTTTATCATAATGAATTCTTTATCAAATCCCCGAAGGCACAGGATTATTTTTTCTATATCAGAGACGGCAAATCGTATCTGAATACCGGGGAAGGCAGCTTCCCCTTTGCATCCTTTGGCGAATTCTCGGCAAAGCATCCGGAAATCTGCGAGCATGCAGATTTCTTATTTTCCATCAGCGGACAGGACTTCTATCTTCTGGATGAACGCAACGTACAGCTGGAAGAAGCCAATGGCTATGCCTTTGCTCCGCCTGCAGTCTTTCGCACATTACAGCCTGCCTGGTCCGGCTTTGCCGGAATCACAGGCATACAACTGCATCGCTTTTATCGGAACAGAATTTATTGCGGACACTGCGGTCACAAAATGGAAAAAAAGCAGGATGAACGCGCTTTGCGCTGTCCTGTCTGCCGGACGGTCGAGTATCCCAAAATCTCTCCGGGCATCATCGTTGCGGTGACCGACGGTGACCGTATCCTGATGACCAAATATGCAGGCCGTGCCAATCCACATTTTGCCCTGATTGCAGGCTTTACGGAAATCGGTGAAACGCTGGAAGAGACTGTCCATCGTGAAGTCATGGAGGAAGTCGGTCTCAAAGTACGCAACCTGCGTTATTACAAAAACCAGCCCTGGTCATTTTCAGATTCTCTGCTGGTCGGTTTTTTTGCTGAACTTGACGGTTCCCCGGAAATCCATCGTGATGACCATGAGCTTGCAACAGCGGAATGGTACACACGCGCAGAAATGCCGCATCATACACTGGATATCAGTCTGACCCATGAAATGATCGAAGTTTTCCGTCAGGGAAAGCAGCCAGAAGCAAATTGACTGAGCATTTGAAAGGAAGGTATTTATGGTAAGAGATATTATTAAAGACACGATTTTTCTCAGTCAGAAATCTCAGCCGGCAGTTTTGGCTGATCTTCCTCTCGCACAGGATCTTCTGGATACTTTAGCCGCCCATCAGGACCATTGTGTCGGCCTAGCGGCCAATATGATCGGCATAAGCAAATGCATCATTGCCATTCAGGCAGGCCCTCTGCACATTGCCATGCTAAATCCGGTCATCTGCAAAACATCTGCGAAATCTTACGAGACGGCCGAGGGCTGCCTTTCGCTGCCCGGGACGCGCAAGGCACTGCGCTATGAACGCATTGAAGTAACCTACCGCGATCTTGACTTCAAAAAACAAAAACAGAAATTCAGTGGTCTCACTGCTGAAATCATTCAGCACGAAATCGATCACTGCAACGGCATCTTGATTTAAGGAAACGCTTCCTTATTTTGCAAAAAAAGAGCGGCGAAAAAGGGACAGATAGTGTATAATATGAAATAGATATCAGAAAAGAGGTGATTCATGTGACAGAACAGGAATTGGAAAAGCTCATTCAGGACAAATTTGCTGAAGAGACGAAAAAGTTCGAACGCCCGCATAAGTTCTTCATCACAGAAAATGGTCGTGGAGTTTGTGATGGCGGTGATCTTTACAATCAGGTTTTCGAAGATGTATTGAAGGTTGTTCAGGAATCGACGAAAGCTATTTTGAAAGAAGCACTTCTCAAAAAATGATGAAAAAATCCCGGTGATCAAAAATGATCACCGGGAATTTTTTATTTAGAGATTTCATCTATACGCTTCAGTTCCTCTGTGCTAAAGACCGTATTCTGCAATGCCCGGATATTATCCAAAATCTGCGCTGGCTTTGAAGCTCCGATCAATACACTGGTCACAATGCCATCCCTGAGGATCCAGCTCAGCGCCATCTCCGCCAGCGTCTGCCCGCGCTGCTGTGCAATACGATTAAGTGCCGCAATCTGCCCGATGCGTTCTTCCGTAAGCGCACTTTCCCTCAAAAACCTCCCATCTGTACGAATGCGGCTGTCCTCCGGGATGCCCTGCAAATAACGGTCGGTAAGCATACCCTGGGCAAGCGGGCTGAAGGCAATGATGCCCTTATGCAGCTTTGCTGCTGTCTCCTTCAAGCCGTTGCGCTCGATTGTACGGTCAAAGATCGAGTAGCGATTCTGATTGATAATAAATGGGCAGTGCAGCGCCTTCAGGATAGCCGAAGCTTTTTCCAAGGTTTCCCCATCGTAATTCGACAGGCCGGCGTAAATGGCCTTGCCGCTATGGACGGCCTGCGCCAGTGCCCCCATGGTTTCCTCAAGCGGTGTTTCCGGATCCATGCGGTGATGATAGAAAATGTCCACATAATCAAGGCCCATGCGGGAAAGGCTCTGGTCAAGGCTGGCCAGTATGTATTTCCGGCTGCCCCAGTTGCCATAAGGGCCATCCCACATTTCATAGCCCGCCTTTGTCGTGATGATCAGCTCATCACGATAGCCCTGGAAATTTTCCCGAAAGATCCGACCAAAATTCCGTTCTGCGCTGCCCGGCTCCGGGCCATAATTGTTCGCCAGATCGAACTGTGTAATGCCCTGGTCGAATGCGGTAAAGCAAAGCTGCTTCATATTCTCGAAGCAGGATGTATCCCCAAAGTTATGCCAGAGTCCCAAGGAAACAGCCGGCAGTTTCAGCCCGCTGTCTCCGCAGCGATGGTAGTCCATCGACTGATAACGTACAGATGATGCCTGATACATATTGATTCCTCCATATCGTGAATTCCTATACTATCTATATCCTATCACGATTACGTTAAATAAGGAAGCCAGACAAAATCTCAATCCGCGCATACCGCCTCTCCGTTTTCCTTTCGTATATGCTTTGCATCCTTGGGCTCGCCATACAGATCATAGTGCTCAACCTTGCAGGCCAGGCGTGCACGTGTTTCCTGCATCGCAGCGATCCGCTCATCCATATTTTTCAGCTCAGTCTCCAACAGCTGCTTGCGTGCAGGGCTTGTCTCCACTCCCTGCTGATAGAGCTGTACGTATTCGATAAGCGTTTCCACCGGGACACCAGCTCTGCGCATGCAGTGGATGAACTCCACCCATCCACAGCTGTAGTCATCATAATCCCGTATGCCATTTGGGCGGCGCGGCACTGGCGGGATAAGTCCTACCCGTTCATAATAACGCAAAGAATCCTGCGTCATGCCATATTTTTCTGCTACCTCTGAAATCAACATGATATTCAACCTCCAGATCAAATGATTGTTTTTATTGTATCTCCTGAAGTCCGCTCCAAGTCAAGAAAAAAATATACAGCGCCCGCTCGGACGCTGTATCGAACCATATAAATCAAATATCCGCATAGCTTGTACGTGCGATGATTTCATCCTGAAGCTCATCCGCCAGCTCCGTAAAATACGCGGTATAGCCTGCAACCCGTACAGTCAGGCTGCGGTACTGCTCCGGATGTTTTTTGGCTGCGAGCAGATCCTCCCTGCGTACAACATTGAACTGAATATGCGGAATTTCCAAATCCACAAAGGCACGCAGGAACTTGGCAAATTTATCAATGCCGCTTTCTGTCGCAAAGAACTCCGGCAGGAATTTCATATTCAGAAGACCTCCATTTGTCGTGAGGCTCTTATCCAGCTTCGATACGGACTTGAGTACAGCTGTCGGCCCTGTGATATCGCGCCCATACACAGGCGACATACCGCCATCAGCCAGCGGCTGCCCTGCCTTGCGGCCATCCGCTGAAGCGCCGACATTCTCTCCCATCGGCACATGAGCAGATACCGTATACATCCCGGTATGGTATTTACCGCCGCGGTAATTTGTATACGTCGACAGCTTTTGTTTGAAGTACTCGGCCCACTTAGCTCCAAGCGCATCAACAGTGTCCACATCATTACCATATTTCGGCACTTTATAGAGAAGCCGCGTACGCAGGATTTCATTTCCGGCAAAATTGTTTTGCAGCGCCTGCAGAAGCTCCGCCGGGCTTACCGTCTTTTCTTCGAAGACCAGCTGACGTATTGCCGCCAGGCTGTCTGCAAGATTAGCTACCTGGATCATCTGGATGCCGGAAAGATTATAATGTGCACCGCCCGCAGTGACATCCATGCCCTTTTCCATACAATCATCAATCACCGCAGAAAGGAATGGCGTCGGCAGCAGATCCATATGTGCCTGCTCCACCTTTTCACAGGCCCTGACCATTTTTTCCATGTATTCATCCAGATATCTCTGGAATACCTTCTCCATTTCTGCAAAGGAAGCATAGCTTGTAAGATTTCCATAATCCGGTGCAAGCTGTTTACCGGTAAGCAGGCATTTTCCGCCATTCAAGGTAAGCTCCAGAACCTTGTTCAGATTGAACATGGCTGCATCGCTCCAGCCAAGGTTATTTCCCTGTGTTGTGAGCTCTACACAGCCAACGATTGCATAGTCGCGCGCATCATGTTCAGAAATGCCAAGTTCATGGATCATCGCAGGAATGATGGCCTTATCGTTGAAAAACTGCGGCATACCGCTGCCCTTTGCTACGACACGCACAGCCTGTTTCAAAAGAGCATCTCCCGTTCCTTCGTGGAGACGCACCGAAAGATTGGGCTGCGGCAGACCGATATGCTCCTGCGCCTTCAGGCATAAAAAGGACAATTCATTGACAAAATCATGACCCTCGTCATCCTGTCCTCCGACGGCAATATTGAAGCCAATCGGAAAACCAGCAAAGAATTTGGCACTATTGGCGTTCCGCATATAGACGATTTCATTGAACTTGAGCCAGAGCGCTTCCAAAATTTCCAAAGCCTGCTGCTCAGTGAGCCTGCCAGCTTTTCTGTCCTTCTCATAAAACGGCCAGAGGAATTCGTCCAGCCTGCCTGGCGAAAAGGAAGACGCATTTGACTCCATCTGCAAGGTTACAAACAAGAACCAGAGCGACTGAACTGCCTCATGAAAGCTTTGCGGCGGACGTTCCGACAGATTCTGGCAGTTTGCTGCTG
>CAZTAP010000116.1:0-8612 GCA_964611665.1 uncultured Selenomonadaceae bacterium
TTTTTGTCCATTCCAGAAAAACTTTGTGGCTTTTTTGTCTGTAACAATGTATAATATGGAGTGTTGATTCCTTTACACTAAATGAGTAAAAAGGTGGGACTTGTAATGTTTATGTCAAAAAAATTCAAAACAATCGCGCTTGGTCTGACAACTGTTTTTGCTATGAGCCTTTTCGCAGGCTGCGGCAGCTCACAGAATGCAGCCAGCAGCGGCAGCGGCGACAAGAAAAATGTAAAAATCGGCATTGTACAGCTCGTCGAGCATAATGCACTCGATGCCGCAAACAAGGGCTTCGTGGACGGGCTCAAGGAGCGCGGCTACGAGGAAGGCAAAAACGTGACCTTTGATAAACAAAATGCACAGGCTGATCAGTCAAACCTGCAGAACATCGCCCAGCGCTTCGTGAGCGATAAAGTCAGCCTCATCTGCGCCATCGCTACGCCGGCGGCCCAGACCGTTGCCAATGCGACCAAGGATATCCCGATTGTCGGCACAGCAATCACTGATTATGTAGGCGCCAAGCTCGTTGCTTCCAACGACGCGCCGAAAGGCAATGTCACAGGCACCAGCGATATGAACCCGGTCAAGGAACAGATTGACCTCCTCATGAAGCTCTATCCGAATGCCAAGACTGTCGGCACGATCTATTGCTCCAGTGAAGTCAATTCCGAAGTACAGGTCAAAGCCATGAAAGAATATGCCGAATCCAAGGGCCTCAAAGTAGAGGTTGCTACGATCTCTACCGTCAACGATATCCAGCAGGCAGCGCAGAGCCTCGTCGGCAAAGTCGACGTGTTCTATGAGCCAACGGATAATATCATCGCTTCCTCCATGCCGACGCTGCTTGCCATCACGGACCCGGCCAAAAAGGCTGTAATCTGCGGTGAGCCGAACATGGTCAAAGCCGGCGGCCTCGCTACCTATGGCATCGACTACTACAAACTCGGCGTACAGACCGGCCATATGGCTGCCGATATCCTCGATGGCAAAGCAAAGCCGGAAAGCATGGCAATCGAAATGGCCAAGGACCTCAAGGTCACCATCAATAAAAAAGAGGCTGCGGCTCTCGGCATCACGATTCCGGACGACGTTTCCAAGGATGCAGATATCGTCGAATAAATCAGCCCTTCAGCTAGGAGTTTTACTATGGATTTAATCATACCAACGATTTCACAGGGCCTGCTCTGGGCCCTTCTGGCCATCGGTGTCTATCTCACCTTCCGTGTACTGGACATCGCCGACCTGACCGTAGAGGGCAGCTTCCCGCTGGGTGCTGCCGTCGCGGCCTCCATGATCCTCGGCGGACACAGTCCGATTGCCGCCATGGTTGGCGCCTGCATCGCAGGCATGCTGAGCGGCGTAGTCACCGGGCTCTTGTGTACAAAGCTCAAAATACCGGCACTCCTGGCCGGCATCCTCACAATGATTGCGCTTTACTCGGTGAACCTGCGCATCATGGGCAAGGCCAATCTGCCGATGCTGCAGACCGACACGATTTTCACCATGTGGAACCTGCCCGGCCTTGACAAGCAGCTCACCATCCTTGCCGTAGGCTTCGCTGTCGTACTCATCGTGAGTGTCATCAGCTACTGGTTCTTCGGTACGGAAATCGGTGCGGCCATCCGCGCCACGGGTTTCAATCAGCATATGATCCGGGCCAATGGCGTCAATACCGATGTCATGATCATCCTCGGGCTGCTGCTCTCCAACGGCCTCGTCGCCATTTCCGGCGCACTCGTCGCACAGAGCAACGGCTTTGCGGATGTCGGCATGGGCGTCGGCACCATTGTCATCGGCCTTGCCTCCGTCATCATCGGCGAAGTGCTCTTCGGTACACGCAGCTTCAAGAACTGCCTGATTTCCGTCATTCTCGGCTCCATCGTCTACCGTGCAGTCATTGCAGTCGTACTGCAGCTGGGCATGCCGCCAAACGACCTCAAGCTCTTCACGGCAGTGCTCGTTGCACTCGCCCTTTCCCTGCCGCTCATTCAGGCACGCTTCAACAAGGCAGCCAGAAAGGCGGTGAAATAATGCTGACGATTGAACATATCTCCAAGACCTTCAATCCGGGCACGATTACCGAAAAGCTTGCCCTGCATAACGTTTCCCTGCATCTCGACCCCGGCGATTTCGTCACGGTCATCGGCGGCAACGGCGCAGGCAAATCAACGCTCATGAACTCCATCACCGGGACCTATCCGGTCGATGAGGGCAGCATCGTCATCGATGGCACGGATATCACCAAATGGCCCGAGCATCGCCGCGCGAAGTTCATCGGCCGCGTTTTCCAGGACCCGATGATGGGCACGGCCGCGGGCATGATGATTGAGGAAAACCTCGCCATCGCTTCCCGGCGCGGCAAGACGCCGACGCTTCGCTGGAGCTCCTCCAAAAACCAGCGCGAGAGCTTCCGCCAGCAGGTCGCAGCCCTGAACCTCGGACTCGAGGACCGACTGGAATCCAAGGTAGGCCTGCTCTCCGGCGGCCAGCGCCAGGCACTCACCCTGCTCATGGCTACCATGGCCAACCCGAAGCTGCTGCTGCTCGATGAGCATACCGCAGCCCTCGACCCGAAGACAGCGGAAAAGGTACTCAGGATCACGACGGATATCGTGAACAGCCGTCATCTCACAACCCTCATGATCACGCACAACATGCGTGACGCCCTGCGCTGCGGCAACCGCCTGATCATGATGTTCGGCGGCAAGATCCTCTTCGATATCAAAGGTGAGGAAAAGAAAAATCTCACGGTCAAAGACCTCTTAGCCATGTTCGAGAAGGCCGCCGGCAGTGAGATGGATAACGACAGTTTACTGTTAAGCTGAAAAAAGCGCCGCACTCGCGGCGCTTTTTTGCGGGCTGATTTCACAAAGTGAACGCCTGAAGCAAGACATATTTCTAATGAATTCCCAATATATTCCTAATCAAACTAAAAGGTTGACTCTGTATAATAAAAACAAAGAAACAGCTAATCTGAACCTTTTGCTTAGGAGATGTTGAGAAATGAAAATCACGACAAAAAAACTGCTTTCCCTTACCCTCTGCGGTGTCATGAGCTTCGGCATTGCAAGCACGGCACTCGCTGCACCTGTTTACGCGTCTGCGAGCAGCTATACGCAGAGCGAGCGCGACACACAGCGGGATCAGGAGCTGCAGGATGAACAAAAACGCCATGAACAGCGCGAACAGGAAATCAAAGACCGCCATGACCGCGAAGTCAAGCAGGACCAGGATGCACAGACCGCACGCGAGCATCAGGAAAAAATAGAAAAGGCCGAGCAGGAAGAGCGCGAACGCCATGAACAGCGCCAGCGGGAAATCCAGGAGGAAAAGGATAAGCAGGCACAGGAGCGCCGTGATGACGAAGAATATAACCGTACCCATCATCACACCTACGATGATGATTCCGACACCACGGAAAGCTCCCGCAAGACCCATACACAGGGTGAAATCAACACCGCTGCTATTGTCGGCGTAGCCGTAGGCGCTATCCTCGGAAGATTATGAGACCAAAAATCCGCGTTCAGAGAATCCTCTGAACGCGGATTTTTTATTCATAGCGAATCAGCCGGTAGCCAATGCCCACATGCGTCTGGATATAATGTACGGGCTCCGGCCCCTGTTCGAGCTTCTTGCGCAAGGTGACCATGAACACCCGCAGGGAAGCTACATCACTCGGCAGCGCGCTGCCCCAGACTTCCCTGAGGATATAAGCATGCGTGAGCACCTTGCCCGCATTGCGTGCGAGCAGCACCAGCAGCTTGTACTCAATCGGCGTGAGATGTACCTCCTCACCGCGCACATAGACACAGCCTGCCGCATAATCCAGCAGAAGCTCCCCATTGACGAAACGGGCCTGCCCGGGCTCTTTGACCTCGCGCAGCAGTCCGAGGCGGCGGATAGCCGCACGGATGCGTGCCAGCATTTCCTCTACGCTGAAGGGCTTCGTGATATAATCATCCGCCCCCGCATCGAGCGCAGCGATCTTGTCCTTGTCATCGCTGCGCGCACTGATGACAAGGATCGGCATGTCTGACCATTCCCTGAGGCGCAGGATGATATCCCGGCCATCCAGATCAGGCAGGCCAAGGTCAAGCAGCAGGATATCCGGCTGTTCCTGCACCGCGAGCTCCAGTGCCCTTTTTCCCGTCTCCGCTGCAGCAAAAGCATAGCCCTGCAGTTCCAGGGTCATCGTGATGAGCTTGCGCACCGCTGCGTCATCCTCTACGACCAGTAATAATGGCTTATCCATGCAGCTCTGCCTCCTCCAGCTTCAGGGTGAAGCGAAAAATCGTACCATGCGGATGGTTATCGCGCACGCTGATACTGCCGCCATGCGCGACGACAATCGTGCGGCAGAGCGAAAGTCCGATGCCCAGCCCTCGTCTGCCGTCTGCATTTTTCTTCTTCCCCGTATAAAACATATCAAAAAGATGCTCCTTCTCCTCCGGCCGGATGCCCTTCCCCTCATCGGCAACCTCGATGACCGCAAAGCCGCGCGCCTTTCGTGCCGAAATCGTGATTTCCGTGCCTTCCGGCGTATATTTCTGGGCATTGTCGATGAGATTCAGGAATACCTGCAGCAAAAGCCGCACATCGGCCTGTACAAGCATGAGCTCATCCTCCAGCTCTGCATGGATGGGCTGCTTCACCGAGCGGCGTCTGGCATGCTGCACCGCCTCAGCGATTACATCTCCCAGGAGCTCCGGCTGCATGCGCAGCTGCATGGTACCATTCTCGATGCGCGTAGCGGATAAAAGATTTTCCACCAGGTTGATGAGCCAGTGCGCGTCCTCGGCAATATCCCCGGCCAGTGCCTTTCTCTGCGACTCGCTGATTCCCGCCCCGGAGCCGCGCAAAAGCTCTGCACTGCCTGCAATCGTCGTAAGCGGCGTACGCAGGTCATGGGAAATCGCGCGCAGCAGATTCGCACGCATCTGCTCCTGATAGGCAGCAGCCTCGACCTTGCGTCTCTTGGCACGCTGCTTTTCCTTTTCGAGGGCCAGGCCAGCACTGTCCAGAATGGAAACGAGCACATTGTACTCCAGCGGCAAAAGCGGCTGCGCCTGCGCTGCAACCCCGGCTACCGCCATGACCTTGCCCTGGCTGCGCACTGCCAGATAAAGACAGCGTGCCCCGGGCAATGTATCCGTACCGGCGCCTGCATGTTTATTGTTCTTATAGACCCAGGCTGCCAGCGCCTGCTCGGAATCCGTCACATAAGGTGAAATATCCTCCGGCCGGCCCGGCACCGTGAATACCTCCGGTGAGAAATCCCCGCCATCATAGAAAACCACCGGCCGGTCAAGGATTTTCTGCAGCTGCCCGGCAGTCACACGGAAAATCCCCGCCATATCCTCGGTGTTCTGCAGCAGCGAGCTCGTCTCCCGCAGGACGACCATGCGATACGCATGCTCTGCGGCCTGCCGTGCAAGGCGGCGCTGCCTCTGTGCCAGCACACTCGTGAGCATGGACACGACGAACATCGCAGCAAATGTCATCGTGTAGCCAGGATCGGCAATCATCAGGCTGTAGCGCGGCGTAGCAAAGAAAAACGCCATGGCCGGTATCGAGAGCAGTGAAGAGAGCAGACAGAAGATCCAGCTTTCCGTAAGCAAAGCCGGTGCAAGCACGCCGAGGATATAGACCATGGCGATATCCCGCTCCCCGATGCCCATGCGGTCAAGCAGCATGCCGAGCAGGGTGCAGAGCACCAGCGAAGCTGCCACCACCAGAAGATCCCTGCCGCCATGCCTCACCGCAGGCAGCTGCAGTCTTTTTCCCCAGGATGCACGCGGCTCTGCCTGCGCATTCTTATCCGGGATGATATAGATATCGATTTCCGGCGCAAGCTCGGTAAGCCGTGCCGCAAACGTCGGCTTAGCCGACCAGAAAGAACTGCGCGCCGCGGAGCGGCCCAGCACAACCTTCGACACCCTGGCTTTGCGCACATAGGCAGCAATCTGTGCAGCGATATCCTCGCCATAGACCGTCACCACCGCTGCATCGAAGGAACGCGCCAGCTTGATATTCTGTTCCAGGCGCTGCTTATTCTCCGCCGACATTGCATCAAAGGCAGATGTCGCAACAAAAAGCGCCGTAAAGCGGCCGCCAAAAGCCTTGGCCAGACGAGCCGCAGTACGGATGACCTTGGGGTTCGAAGGAGATGAGGACAGGCCAATGAGGATATGCTCCTCGATGGGCACCCGCACACTGCGCTGCAGACGGTTCGTACGGTCTGCCATGCGGCGCAGCGCAAGCTCACGCAGCGCCTGCAGATTCTCCGGAATAAAGAAGTTCTCCAATGCCATATCCGGACGCCGGTAGACCTTCCCCTGCTGCAGGCGTGCAATGAGCTCCTGCGGCTCAATATCCACGAGCTCCACCTGATCCGCACCATCGAAGACATCATCCTTGATGCGCTCCTGCACAACCGTACCCGTAAGCGAGGCCACAAGATCATTCAGGCTTTCGATATGCTGCACATTCAGCGTCGTATAGACATCGATGCCCGCACGCAGCAGCTCATCGACATCCTGAAAGCGTTTCGCATGACGGCAGAACGGCGCATTCGTATGCGCAAGCTCATCCACCAGCACGAGCTGCGGCCTGCGCTGCAGTACGCCATCGAGATCCAGCTCAGAAAGTTCAAGCCCGCGATAGCTGCCCCGCTGCGGCGCGAGCTGCTCCAGCCCGCTGCAGAGCGCCATGGTCTCCGGGCGTGCATGCGGCTCGATATAGCCTGCAGCCACATCGATCCCAGCGGCCTTTGCCTCCTGTGCTGCCTGCAGCATCGCATAGGTCTTGCCTACCCCGGCTGCATAGCCGAAAAAAATCTTCAGCCGTCCCCGTGCTTTCTTTTTTTCTTCCTCTCCCATACGCTCCAAAATCTCCTCCGGCTTTTCCCTCAGCATAGTTTCGCTCCTTTTCCCTGTATTGTATCATAAACCTCTGCGCGCTTACAGTTATTTCTCCAGCTGCAGATTGACCTGCAGCACATTCACACGCGGCTCGCCGAAAAGCCCCAGGAAACGTCCCCGTGCCGCGCCCGCAAGAATTTCCTCGATTTCTGCCTCACTTTTGCCGGTCTCCCGCGCAAGACGGGGAATCTGCCAGGCAGCCGCAGCCAGTGAAATATCCGGATCGAGCCCGCTGGCCGACGAGGTCAGAAGATCTGCCGGCACGGCGGACTGCTGTGCACTCCTTTTCTGCAGGATTGCTGCCCGGGCAGCCAGCATCGCCGGATAGTCCGGAGCAGATATGCTCTGCGCTGCGCTCTGGCCGTCAAAAAGCCATACACCATCCGGCGCGCTCTGCCTGAAGCTTTCACTATCCCATAACATGCGCCCCCATAAATGGCCTTTGCCGCAAAACGGCTGCCCAAGAAGCGCGGAACCGACAACCTCGTCATTGTCGAGCAGCAGACTGCCATTTGCCTGCCAGGGGAAAAACAGCTGGGCTGCTCCCGTAAGCAAAGCAGTATAGCCAGCGCCGCACAACAGGGTAAAAAACAACAGCAGCCCGGTCGTCTGCACAAATACTCTTTTGAACTTCCTCATGCCAAAATCACCGTCCATACCATATCAATCAATTTGATGAACAAAAATGGCGCTGCCACGCCGCCCAGTCCATAGACCAGCAGATTATGCCGCAGGAGTTCATCCGCTGATGCCTCCCGATAGGCAACCCCCTTCAATGCCAGCGGAATGAGTGCCAGAATGATGAACGCATTGTAAAACAGCGCGGACAGCATCGCTGTCTCTGCCGAATGCAGCCCCATGACATTCAAAAGCCCCAGCTCCGGATACAGCCCCGTGAAAAGCGCCGGCAGGATCGCAAAATACTTCGCAATATCATTGGCAATACTGAAGGTCGTAAGACTGCCGCGCGTCATCAAAAGCTGCTTGCCGATGCGCACAATCTCAATGAGCTTCGTGGGCGATGAATCGAGATCGACCATATTGCCGGCCTCTTTGGCTGCCTGCGTGCCCGTCTGCATAGCAACGGCTACATCCGCCTGAGCAAGTGCCGGCGCATCATTCGTGCCATCGCCCGTCATCGCGACCATATGCCCCTGCTGCTGGAAATCACGGATCATCTGCAGCTTGCCCTCCGGCGTTGCCTCTGCCAGGAAGTCATCGACGCCGGCCTCTGCCGCAATCGCTGCGGCTGTCATCGGATTATCTCCTGTAATCATGATTGTGCGGATCCCCATGCGGCGCATATCCGCAAACTTCTCCCGCACACCGTCCTTCACGATATCCTTAAGGAAAATGACGCCGAGCACGCGTCCTGCGCGTGCTACGACCAGCGGAGTACCGCCCTGACGGGCCGTTTCCCGTACCGTTTCCTCACACTCTGCACTATACTGTCCGCCCTTTGCCTCCACATAGGCACGCACGGACTCCGCCGCTCCCTTGCGGATCTCTTCACCCGCAAGGTCCACGCCGCTCATGCGTGTCTGTGCCGTAAAGGGAACGAACCTGGCCTGCAGTTCCTCCAGCTCGCGGCCGCGCAGATTGAACCGCTCCTTGGCCAGCACGACGATGCTGCGTCCCTCCGGCGTTTCATCCGCCAGAGAAGCCAGCTGTGCCGCATCGGCCAGTTCCTGC
>CAZTAP010000117.1:0-8611 GCA_964611665.1 uncultured Selenomonadaceae bacterium
GCAATCTGTTTGGTTTGCTGGACTTGTTCTCTGGTGGTGCCTTTAGTAAATTTTCGATATTTGCCATGAGCATCACGCCTTACATCAATGCTGCCATTATCATACAGCTGCTGACAGTTGTAATCCCGACGTTGGAGCAATGGTCTAAGGAAGGCGAAGAGGGGCATAAGAAAACCACCCAGGTCACTCGTTATCTTACGGTAGCGTTAGCTTTCTTCCAGGCAATCGGTATGTCGATTGGTCTGAAGCAGGCAATCTTGAACCCAAATGTTGTGTCGATTCTTATCATAGCAATCACACTTACGGCTGGTACCGTATTCCTTATGTGGATTGGTGAGCAGATTACTGCGCAGGGGGTTGGTAATGGTATTTCCCTTATCATCTTTGCCGGTATCGTAGCGGCTTTACCGAAAAACTTAGGTACGATTTATAACTATCTGCAGGCTGGAACCATTAGTTATTTCAGTGCGTTCGCGTTTGCAGTCATCGCAGTAGCCATGGTTGTATTTGTCATTCTGATCCAGCAGGGCTACCGCAGAATCCCGATTTCCTATGCGAAACGGGTTGTCGGCCAGAAATCATATGGCGGACATTCAAGTCACATCCCGCTTAAAGTCAATCAGGCGGGTGTAATCCCAATAATCTTTGCGTCATCCGTGCTGATGTTTCCAGTAACCATTGCCCAGTTTATACAAGTTCAATGGGTAAAAACAATTGCCGGTTATTTTGCGTGGGGCACACCGCTACAGACAACGTTATATGCGTTGCTCATTATCTTCTTCACGTACTTTTACACCGCGGTTACTGTAAAGATATCGGATATGGCAGAGAATCTGAAAAAATACGGTGGTTTTATTCCAGGCATTCGTCCTGGTAAGCCAACTGCAGAATATTTGGATCATGTCATGACTCGTATCACGCTTGCTGGTGCATTCTTCCTGGCCTTTATCGCCATATTACCGAATATGGTCGCAGGTGCGACTCATATTCAGGGTGTGTACTTTGGCGGTACTGCACTTCTTATCGTTGTCGGGGTTGCGCTTGACACGATGAAGCAGATCGAGGCCATGGTGGTCATGCGTCATTACCAAGGGTTCATGAAGTAGGGAGGATGAAAAAATGCATATCCTGTTAATGGGGCCTCCGGGTGCTGGCAAAGGCACGCAGGCGGCCAATCTGGTGAAAGAGTTCGCCATCCCTCATATTTCGACGGGCGATATGTTTCGTGCGGCGGTGAAAGAAGGAACTGAACTTGGAAAGCAGGCTAAGGCATGTATGGATTCCGGGAAGCTTGTCCCGGACGCTGTAACGATCGGCATTGTCAAGGAACGTCTTGCAAAGCCTGATTGCGAAAAGGGCTTTATTCTTGATGGTTTCCCGCGTACGGTCGAGCAGGCAGATGCCTTGTCGAAGATCCTGCCGGAAATCGGTTTGAAGCTCACGCGTGTGCTGAATATCAATGTACCGGCAGCTGATCTCATTGAGCGTGCTGTTGGCCGCAGAATCTGCAAGAAGTGCGGCGCTACGTATCATATCAAATTCAATCCGACGAAAGTCGAAGGCGTTTGTGATGAGTGCGGCGGCGATTTGTACCAGCGTGCAGATGACAGCGAAGCAACGATGAAGAATCGTCTTTCTGTCTATGAAGCACAGACAAAACCATTAATCGACTACTATCAAAAAGCCGGTCTTTATACGGAAATTGATGGCAGACAGGCCATTGACAAAGTCACGAGTGATCTCGTCAATGTGCTTAAAGGTTAAAAATATTCGTCGGCAGGCCAGAGAATCTCTGGTAAAATCACCGAGCGATAGAACAAAGGCTGTACATGGGTACAGCCTGACAGGAAAGGGCCGCTGCTGCGGCTTCCTGCCTGAATATAGAGAAGATGTTGGGCATGGCGTTTTTAGAATGCGAAAAGCTCCTCAGATGACTTTGGCCCAACCCAATTTCAAAGAAGGAGAAGCTCATGTCTAAACAAGATGTAATCGAAGTTGAAGGTAAAGTGCTTGAAGCATTGCCGAACGCGATGTTTCAGGTAGAATTAGAAAATGGTCATGTCGTGTTGGCACATGTTTCTGGCAAGATTCGCATGAATTTCATCCGTATTCTTCCTGGTGACAAAGTCACGATTGAACTTACGCCATACGATTTAACCCGTGGCCGTATCACCTACCGTTTCAAGTAAGAGTGGATAGTGCTCATCACTAAGCACTACGTAAGGGAGGCTAAACACAATGAAAGTTAAACCGTCGGTTAAACCTATTTGTGAAAAATGTAAGGTAATTAAACGTAAGGGTCGCGTCATGGTAATTTGCGAGAACCCGAAACATAAACAAAAACAAGGTTAAGGAGGTGCTTGATATATGGCACGTATTGCCGGAGTAGATTTACCTCGTGATAAGAGAATCGAAATTGCTTTAACATATATCTATGGTATTGGTCTTACGACTTCCCAGAAGCTTTTGGCAGCTACGGGTATCAACCCTGATACGCGCACGCGTGATCTCACGGAAGATGAAGTTGTAAAGCTTCGTGACATCATCGACAAAGAGGTTATCGTTGAAGGTGACCTTCGTCGTGAACAGTCCCTGAACATCAAACGTCTTGTTGAAATCGGCTGCTATCGCGGTCGTCGTCATCGTCTCGGACTTCCGGTCCGTGGACAGAATACGAAGAACAACGCACGTACACGCAAAGGCCCGAGAAAGGCTATTGCTGGTAAGAAAAAGGCATAAGGGAGGGTTAGCAATTGGCAGTTAAGAAATCAGTTCGTCCGAAGAAAAAGGACCGCAAGAACATAGAATTTGGTGTAGCGCATATCAGCTCTACATTCAACAATACGATCGTTACGCTTACGGATAAAAGCGGTAATGCTCTGTCCTGGGCAAGTGCTGGCGGCCTCGGCTTCCGCGGTTCCAGAAAGAGCACTCCGTTTGCAGCACAGATGGCAGCAGAAGTTGCTGCAAAGGCTGCAATGGAACATGGTTTGAAGCAGGTTGAAGTATACGTAAAGGGTCCTGGTGCAGGTCGTGAAGCAGCAATCCGGTCCTTACAGGCGACTGGCCTCGAAGTCAACATGATCAAAGATGTTACTCCGATTCCGCATAACGGATGCCGTCCGCCGAAGCGTAGAAGAGTTTAATAGGAGGTGCAGAACTAGATGGCAATTGATAGAGTACCAGCTCTCAAAAGATGCCGTTCTCTCGGTATTGAACCGGCTGTTGTCGGTCTGAGCAAAGAATCCAAGCGTCAGCCAAGACGCACAAACCGTAAGGTAAGTGAGTATGGCACACAGCTCAAGGAAAAACAGAAAGCAAAATTCATTTATGGTGTTCTGGAGAAGCAGTTCAGAGCATATTACGATAAAGCGAAGAAGATGCCGGGTGTAACGGGTGAGAACCTTCTCGGTCTTCTCGAGAGAAGAGTCGACAATGTCGTATTCCGTCTTGGCCTTGCGGCTACGCGCAAACAGGCTCGTCAGCTCGTTTCCCATGGTCATATTTCGGTCAATGGCAAGCGCCTTGATATTCCGTCTGCTCTCGTAAAGGTAAATGATGTAATTGCAGTTGACGAGAAGAGCCGTTCCAACGCGTTCTTCAAGGGTCTTGCTGAATCCTATGATTCTCTTAGCACTCCGGCCTGGATCACTGCTGATACAGCGAACATGAGCGGAACTGTAACGAGATTCCCTAACCGTGACGAAATCGACGTTCCTGTCAATGAGCAGGCTATCGTTGAATTGTACTCCAGATAATCTCTTTGTGTTGATATGGACTATATGTGCCAAGTGCATAAGAATTATTGAGGAGGGTTATTCCAGATGATCGAAATCGAAAAACCGAAGATTGAGATAGTAGAAATCAGTGAAGATAATCGTTACGGCAAATTCGTCTGTGAACCACTCGAGCGCGGCTACGGTACCACGCTTGGAAACAGCCTGCGTCGTATTCTATTATCCTCTTTACAGGGTGCTGCAATAACCTCCATCAGAATCGACGGCGTTCTCCATGAGTTCTCCACGATTCCTGGTGTTCGGGACGACGTTACGAATATCATTTTGAACTTGAAGGCTTTGTGCCTGAAGATGTATTGTGAAGAGCCGCGGGTCATCCGCATTGATGTCGAGGGTGAGAAAGAAGTCACTGCTGCGGATATCATTACGGATGCTGATGTAGAGATCCTGAATCCGGATCTCCACATTGCCACGGTAAATTCAACCGGTTCGCTCAAGATCGAAATGACCGTAGAGCGTGGCCGTGGTTATGTTCCGGCCGACAAGAATAAGAAGCCTGATCATGTGATCGGCATTATTCCGATCGACTCTATCTTCTCCCCAATTCAGCGCGTGAACTACACGGTCAAAGATACACGTGTAGGAAATGTTACGGACTATGATAAGCTGACTCTTGAGGTCTGGACCGATGGTTCCATTCGTCCGGAGGATGCAGTGAGCAAGTCAGCAAGCATTTTGATTGCGCATCTCAAGCTGTTCCAGAATATGGCTGGACTGCCGGAGGAAGAGGAAGAAGAAGAAGGGACTTTCACTGAAGCAGAGGAAAGCGATGCTTCAAAAGTTCTGGAAATGACGATTGAAGACCTTGATCTTTCTGTTCGCTCCTTCAACTGCCTGAAAAGAGCTAATATCAATACGGTAGCTGATCTGGTATCGAAGAGCGAAGACGATATGATGAAGGTAAGAAATCTTGGACGTAAGTCTCTTGAAGAAGTCAAGAAAAAATTGCAGGAACTTGATTTATCACTTTTAGAAACTGAAGAATAAGGAGAGGGAAATAAATGGGCTACAGAAAATTAGGACGTAACTCGAGTGCGCGTAAAGCTTTATTCCGCAGCATTCTGTCTTCCTTCTTCAAGCATGAGCGCATCGAAACGACGGAAGCTAAGGCTAAGGAAATCAGCGGCCTTGCTGAACAGCTCATCACGCTTGCAAAGCGCGGTGATCTTTCCGCTCGTCGTCAGGCGATCGCAGATCTTGCTGATGAAGAAGTCGTAAGAAAGCTGTTCGATGAAATCGCAGCTAAATATAATGACCGCCAGGGCGGTTACACTCGTATCCTCAAGATTGGACCTCGTCGCGGCGATGCTGCTCCGATGGTTATCCTTGAGTTGGTATAAGAGAAGCATAGGGCAGCCAGCTGGCTGCCTTTTTGTTATCTTTATTTTTGATTTGTGTTGACAATATAAATTTAGTATAATAGGGATGTTGCATATTCGTGCAGCATCTCTTTTTTTGTCAGAAACAGCCAGGGGAAGAGGAATGGCTGGAATGGAGGAATTCCATTGGGGAATTTTATTGAAGTAGAAGATATGAGCCATATTTATCATGCAGGCATGGAAAATGAGCATGTGGCTCTTGATCATATCACGATGCATGTGCGCGAGGGCGAATTCCTGGCAGTGCTTGGCACAAATGGTTCAGGCAAGTCTACGCTGGCTAAGCATTTCAATGCTCTGCTGCTGCCAACATCGGGTGAATGCCGTGTGGATGGCATGAATACGGCGGAAGCTGAGGAGCTTTGGAAAATCCGGCAGCGTGTGGGTATGGTTTTTCAAAATCCGGATAATCAGATCATTGCTGCTGTAGTCGAGGACGATGTTGCATTTGGCCCGGAAAATCTCGGTGTGCCGCCAGAGGAGATTCGTCAGCGGGTGACTGCTGCTTTGCAGGCTGTTGGCATGGAGCATTATCGCAAGTTTGCTCCACATCTGCTTTCCGGCGGGCAGAAGCAGCGCATTGCCATTGCCGGAGCTCTGGCTATGCAGACGAAGTGTCTTGTGCTCGATGAGCCTACGGCTATGCTTGATCCGGTGGGACGAGCTGAGGTTATGGCAGCAGTAAAGCGTCTGCATGAGGAAAAGGGTATCACGATTGTTTATATCACGCATTTTATGGAGGAAGCGGCGGCCGCAGACCGCATCATCGTCATGGATAAGGGTCGCCTGGCAGAGGCCGGGACACCTGCCGAGGTATTCTGCAAGGTAGAAACGATGAAGGAGCGGGGCCTGGATGTTCCGCTTGCGGCAGAGATGGCCTGGCGTCTGCGTAAGCAGGGCGTGCAGCTGCCGGAGAATATTTTAACGAATGAAGATTTGGTGATGGCATTATGTCGATAGAATTGAAAAATGTAACATATACGTATATGCCGAAGACTCCGTTTGAACGCATGGCCCTGAAGAATGTTTCGCTCACCATAAGGGATGGTTCTTTTACCGCGATTGCGGGACATACGGGCTCAGGCAAATCTACGCTGGTCCAGCATCTGAACGGTCTTTTGCATCCAACGGCCGGACAGGTCCTGGTTGATGGTGTGGATCTTGCGGAGAAAAAAAGTCCGGCAGCAAAAAAAGCCCGGCAAAGTGTCGGTATGGTGTTCCAATATCCTGAACATCAGCTTTTTGAAGAGACGGTTGCGGCGGATATTGCCTTTGGTCCGAAGAATATGGAGCTTTCGGAGAAGGAGATTGCGGAACGTGTACGGCAGGCAATGGAGTTCGTAAGTCTGGATTATGAAACCTATAAAGATCGTTCGCCATTTCAGCTTTCTGGCGGTCAGATGCGCCGTGTGGCAATCGCGGGCGTCATTGCGCTCCAGCCAAAGTATCTTGTTCTGGATGAGCCGACAGCCGGTCTTGATCCTCAGGGCAGGGAGGACTTGCTGCAGAAAATCCTGCAGCTGCATCGTAAGGAAAAAATTACGATTGTTTTTGTCTCACATAATATGGATGATATTGCCCGGGCAGCAGATGAAGTTATTTTTATGAAGCATGGCGAAATGACGCTGCAGGATAAGCCGCAAAAAGCATTTTTTGCAACGAAGGAGCTCAGGGAGGCCGGACTATCGGCGCCGCAGCTCATTATGCTTTTGCAGCAGCTTCGTGCTGCCGGCCTGCCGGTTGATCCTGCAGCTTTTACGATGCAGCAGGGAGTAAAACATATCATGGATGCGATGAGGGGGAAAAAGCTATGCTGACGGATATTACAATCGGGCAATTTTTCCCGGGCAGTTCGCTTTTGCATCGTCTGGATCCGCGCACGAAGATCATCCTGCTTTTTTTCTTTATTCTGGGAATCTTTGTCTTTGATACGCCGGCATCCTATGCACTGCTGTCAGCGTTCACGATTGTTTTGATTCAGGTTTCCAAAGTGCCGTTCCGTATGATGCTCAAATCTTTGAAGCCTTTATGGTGGATCCTGTTGTTTACTTTTTTGATCCATCTTTGCAGTACGCCGGGAGAATCTTTTCTGCATGTCTGGCTGTTCGATCTGACGTATGCAGGTTTTAAGCAAGGTTTTTTTGTTTGTCTTCGCTTGATTTTATTGATTTTGTTGTCGTCGCTGCTGACCTTTACGACTTCGCCGCTTGCTCTCACGGATGCGCTGGAGACGCTCATGGGTCCCCTGAAACGGTTTGGCCTTCCGGCACATGAGCTTGCGATGATGATGACGATTGCCCTGCGTTTTGTGCCTACGCTCATTGAAGAAACGGATAAAATCATGAAAGCGCAGCAGTCGCGCGGCTCTGATTTTACGACGGGCAATCTGCTGAAACGCCTGAAGAGTCTCATTCCGATTTTGGTGCCTCTGTTCATCTCAGCTTTCCGGCGTGCAGATGAGCTGGCAATGGCCATGGAGGCACGCTGTTATCGCGGTGGTATTGGCCGTACGCAGATGAAGGCGCTCAAGGTGCAGGCAATTGATTATGTAGCCTATGGTGCTTCGGTCATCTTTGCCGCGGCGCTGCTTGGCTTGAAACTGACCGGGGTTTGAATGGAGTCGATATGAAGAAAGAACATAAAGAGATGATGAAGGCACGCGCGAGGAATATCCGGCTGCTGCTTGCGTATGATGGCGGAAATTATCATGGCTTTCAGCGTCAGACACCGCCGGTCATGGCTGTGCAGAATGTATTGGAGGAAAAGCTTGCTGTTGTCTTTGGGGATTCGATTGAGCTGGCTGCAGCAGGTCGTACAGATGCCGGCGTGCATGCGTATGGTCAGGTGGTCAACTTTTTTACGAATGGCACCATTCCGACAGAGCGTATCGTGCGTGCTGTGAACAGCCTGCTGCCACCCGATATCGTGCTTCTGGAGGCATCTGAGGCGGACAGGGAGTTCAGTGCACGTCATAGTGCCCGAAGCAAGACGTATCTCTATCGTGTGCAGCAGGGGGAGGTACCTGATCCTTTCACGCGCCGGTATGCCTGGTATGTGCGGCAAAGTCTTGATCTTGCTGCGATGCAGACAGCTATGGACGGTATTTTGGGAATCCATGACTTTTCTTCTTTCCGTGCAGCCGGAGGGGCGCCTGTAAGTCCCGTGCGTACGATGTATGAGGCTTCCTGTGTGGAGAAGGCAAACGGGATGTTGGAGTTTCGTTTTTTTGGCAGCGGCTTTTTGTATCATATGGTACGAAATCTGGTCGGGACATTGGTCAATGTTGGACTTGGACGCATTACGCCAGAGCATTTTCAGGAAATCCTTGCGGCAAAAGACCGCCAGCAGGCCTCCGCAACTGCACCGCCGCAAGGTCTTTATCTTTGCCGGGTTGACTATGATTAGGAACGGAACCGTCAGCAGATTATGCTGGCG
>CAZTAP010000118.1:0-8572 GCA_964611665.1 uncultured Selenomonadaceae bacterium
GCCGGCTTCAGATTGACGACCATGACGACATGTTTCCCGATGAGCTGCTCCGGCGTATAATGCTTCGCAATTCCGGAAACAATCTCGCGCTGCTCCGCACCAAGATCTACCTGCAGACGCATGAGTTTATCCGTTTCCGGCACACGCTCTGCGCTCAGTACCTTCACGACGCGCAGATCCATACGGGAAAACTCATCAAAGGTAATCTCAGCTGCTCCAGCCTCTGCCTGCTTATCCTGCTTTTTGGCCTTCTGCTGCTTTTTCTCTTCTTTTTTAGGTTTTGCTGCAGGCTTCTCCTCTGTCTCAGCCTCAATGCGCGGAAACAGCTGCTCCGGTGTACCGACCTGCATGCCCGCCGGCGTACCGCCCCAGCTCCGGATATCCTCCAGCTTTGCCTCAGCAAAGCTCTGCGGCAGGTTCAGCTGCTTCCAGATACGTTCAGCTGTCGTCGGCATGAACGGTGAAATCATCACACTGATGATGCGCAGGCTTTCAACCAGATTATACATGGTATTGGAAAGCTCCTGCTTCTTTTCCGGATCCTTCGCGAGTGCCCAGGGAGCAGTCTCGTCAATATATTTATTGGTACGGCCGATAAAGGCCCAGACATTCTTGATTGTCGCACTGAGCTGCATATTCTCCATGCCCTCGGCAAAGCTCCTGACGGCCTGCATGGCATCAGCCTTCAGGGAAGCATCCACATCATTCCCGCCCTTTGCTTCCAGCACAGTTCCCTGCTGGAACTTGCCAATCATGTTCAAGGTGCGGTGCAGCAGATTGCCGAGATCGTTGGCAAGGTCAGCATTGATACGCTGGATGAGTGCATCGCGGGAGAAATTGCCATCCTGCCCCAGATTGATCTCCCGCAGCAGGAAATAACGAATAGCATCCGCGCCGAATTCATCGATGAGCAGAATCGGGTCCACAACATTGCCCTTGGATTTCGACATCTTATCGCCATCGACAATGAGCCAGCCATGACCATAGACTTTCTTCGGCAAAGGAAGATCAAGTGCCATGAGGATGCACGGCCAGATGATCGTATGGAAGCGCACAATTTCCTTGCCGACCAGATGAAGATCCGCCGGCCAGTATTTCCTGAACATTTCCGGATTATCCAAAAATCCGATTGGCGTCAGGTAGTTCGTAAGTGCATCAAACCAGACGTAAATGACATGCTTGCCATCGATTGGCACCGGAATGCCCCAGTCAAAGGAGGTTCGTGATATACAAAGATCCTCCAGACCCTGTTTGATGAAATTGATCATCTCATTGCGGCGCGATGCCGGCTGGATAAAATCCGGATGGTCCTCGATATATTGCAGCACACGATCCGCATATTTCGACATCTTGAAAAAATATGCCTCTTCTTTCACTTCCTGTACCGGGCGATGGCAGTCCGGACAGCAGCCGTTTTCATCGAGCTGATGCTCCGTCCAGTAGCTTTCGCATGGTGTGCAGTAAAGCCCCTTATAAGACCCTTTATAAATATCGCCCTTGGCATAAATGCGGTTGAAGATCTCCTGTACGACCTTCTCATGCCGCTTCTGCGTCGTGCGGATAAAATCATCATTCGAGATGTTCAGACGTTTCCAGAGGTTCTGGAAGCCTGCCACAATGCGGTCTACGTATTCAATCGGCTGGATTCCTTCCTCCTGGGCCTTAAGCTGGATTTTCTGTCCATGCTCATCACTGCCCGTAAGGAAAAATACATCATAGCCTGCCAGGCGCTTGAACCGGGCGATGGAATCTGCAATCGTCGTACAATACGCATGCCCGATATGAAGCTTCGCACTCGGATAATAGATTGGTGTTGTTATGTAGAATGATTTCTTGTCCACGAAAAAGCCTCCTTAACTCACACATAAACGGCTCTCCGCCAATTTACGCTATCTTTTTATTATAACGCCAAGAGGAATGATTTCGCAAGGCGAAATCATTCCCGCCAACACTGGATGAATTTTCGCTCTTTCCACGACTTTTTGCCCACAACAGAAAAAGGCTTGAAACGATTTGCAAATTATGGTATTATTTAGTAAGGGAAAATTTAGAATTTTTGGTATAGTTATGGATGCGGAACGGTCATACACTTTATAAGGGGGGTATAAAATGAAAGCCACTGGAATCGTTAGAAAGGTAGACGAACTCGGACGCGTTGTCATACCGATTGAGCTGCGCCGGACCCTCGGAATCGCTGAACGGGATGCACTTGAGATTTATACGGATCAGGATCGGATCATCCTGCGAAAATATGAACCAACCTGCACCTGCATATTCTGCGGCAATGCAGACGATGTCGTACTCTTCAAGGGAAAAAATATCTGCAAGGGCTGTCTTGCCGAAATAAAAAAAGAAGACTAATAAAAAATGCTGCACGGCCTGCTCTGCCGTACAGCATTTTTTATTGCTCCAAAAGTGACTGATAGACATCCCTGCGGCTCACGCCCAGCTTTTTCGCAGCCTCGCGCATCGCAGACTTTTTATCGAGCCCCTGTGCCTGCAGTCTTGCAACAAGCTCCGCTGCAGAAAGCTCCGGCTCTGCTGTCTGCGGTGCTGAAATCTCATCCGCACCAGACACGATGATGACGAATTCACCGCGCGGCTCCTGCCTGGTAAAATACAGCAGCAGCTCATCGAGCGTACCTCTGCGGAACTCTTCGAACTTCTTGGTAAGCTCACGTGCTGCCGCCGCCTCACGCTGACCGCCAAGGACCGCAGCAATCTCCTTCAGTGTCCCTTTCAAGTGATGCGGTGCCTCGTAGAAGAGCAGTGTCTCCCGATGGTTCTTTACCTCATCCAGCACCTCACGGCGCTTCCTGCTCGTCTTCGGCAAAAAGCCCACAAACGAAAACCTCGTCGTATCCAGTCCGGAGCAGATCAGTGCAGAAAGTGCCGCATTTGCCCCAGGCAGCGGTGTCACCCGTATGCCCTCAGCAATCGCAAGTTCCGCAAGATGGCTGCCAGGATCGGCAATGCCCGGCAGACCTGCATCGCTCACACAGACCAGGTCATGCCCCTGCTTCAAATATTCGACGAGCTCAGGACCCTTGGTGAATTTATTATGCTCATGATAGCTTGTAAGCCGTGTATGGATATCATAATGTGCGAGCAGTTTGCGCGTATGGCGCGTATCCTCAGCTGCAATGAGCTCCACTTCAGCCAGGATGCGTACAGACCGGTAGGTCATATCTTCCAGATTGCCAATCGGCGTTGCTGAAAGATACAGCGTTCCCGGGCTTTCCTGCTGCTGCACTTCGCTCATCTCTTCCCTTGCTTCCATTGGAAACCCTCTTTTCATCGATAAGAAGGGAGCTGTCAAAACAGCTCCCCTGCTACTCATAAAATTTCAATACATCCTGTGTATACCTGCCATCTGCCTCATGCACAATGAGCGGCGGCAGGACCTTGAGCCCACCGGGTGCAGCGCCGACGACACCTTCAATGAGCATCATATTCGGTGCCTTGCCCGGCTTCGGCTGCACAAACTGCAGGCGCTTCGCCTCGATCTGATGCGCATGCAGCGCAACAAGGATTTCCCCCAGGCGCTCCGGCAGATGGACCATCGCAAAACGCCCATGGAAACGCAGTGCATAACGTGCAGCACGCACAACATCCTCCAGCGTTGCCGTGACCTCATGACGAGCCCTGGCTACGCCCTCCAGCAGATTTGCCTGTCCATGTGCAACTGGCCGGTAAGGCGGATTAGCAAGCACAAGATCAAAGCTCTCTGCAGCATACAGCTCACGGATAGAGCGATAATCGCCCTGACGGACCGTAATCCGCTCCTGCAGGCCATTGAGTCGTACATTGCGCTCTGCAAGCTCTGCCATGACCGGACTGATCTCCACTGCATCCACATGTGCCGTTTCATCAACAATCAAAAGCGGCATGACGCCTGTGCCTGTGCCAAGATCAAGCACGCGCTGCCTGCGCCTGAGCCGGGGAAAATGTGCGAGCAGGACCGCATCCAGCGAAAAGCAGAACTCACGCTCATTCTGGATGATCTTCCGGCCGCTCTTCAATAAATCATCCAGCCGTTCATATTCCCTGAGCTCACTTACTGCGCTTGTCGTGTCTCTCATGCCGTTCCCGCTTGTCATTTCTATCATTTCGGTCATTCCGGTCATTCCGGCCATTCCTATCCGGTTTTTCCTGCTTGTCATTCGTCTCTGCTCCATCCGGTCCCTGTTTCTCCGCGCCATCTTCCTTCTCGATGACATCTTCCCAGGAGGCCACGATGGTCTTGCTGTCATCCAGAAGGATGGTTGCCGTACGGCGCTGATTGTTCAGGGAAATGACCTTTCCTTCGCCATCTACCGAAACTACACGGCTGCCCTGCTTCGGCGGCAGGATCTTCTTGCGTGGGCATTGCTTGGCATAGCAGTCATTTTCATATTTCAGGCAGCACATGAGACGCCCGCAGATGCCAGAAATCTTCGTCGGGTTCAAAGACAGATTCTGTTCCTTGGCCATACGAATGGACACGGGCTCAAAGTCCCCCAGGAACGTTGCACAGCAAAGCGGTCTGCCGCAGCAGCCGATGCCTCCCATGAGCTTCGCCTCATCCCTCACGCCGATCTGACGCAGCTCGATGCGCGTGCGGAACACTGCCGCGAGATCCTTGACAAGTTCACGGAAATCAATACGTCCATCTGCCGTGAAATAAAAGATGATTTTGTTCACATCAAACGTATACTCTACTTCTACCAGTTTCATCGGCAGCTCATGCGCCGCAATCTTCTTTTCACAAATCCTGAAGGCTTCCTTTTCCTTCTCCTTATTCTCTGCCACCTTGGCACGATCTGCCTCTGCGGCCTTACGCTGCACAGTCTTCAGCGGCAGCACAACAGCAGAGTCCTCAACTTCCCGCGGTCCGATGACCGCAATGCCATACTCTACCCCGCGGGCTGTCTCTACGATGACATCATCATCCTTTTCAATGTTCAACTTTCCCGGACTGAAATAATATATTTTTCCCGCTTCCTTGAAGCGTACACCTACTACAATCTGCACCTCGCAGCCTCCTCTATATATCCTTGATCCGAATAAAAAAACCTTCCAGCAATAATCTGATATTTACATTGGCACCCATGCGCCGCTGCACGCTGCGGCTGAGCTCCAGCATGCCAAATACCCTTGGTTCGGGGAAAAACGGCAGCAAATCCGCCAGCCTTTCACGCAAATCCTCATGGTACAGCATGCCCTGCCCTGCTCCGCTGTAAAGCACTAACAGGTCTCTGAGCAGCATGGTGAAATACATGAGCCACTCCTCCAGACGCTCATGCGGGAAGGAACCTAGTTCCTGCGCCTTGCGCCAGATCTCTTCCATGCCGAGCCCGGGCAGCTTTTGCAAAAAAGCTGCCGCATCATCACGAAGCTCCATGCCGCCATTTTCAAAAAGCTGCAATGCCCTGCCCATGCTGCCATCCGAAAGCGCAGCAAGCTCCGGCGCCTGTCCGGCTGATATGCCCTGACGCACAAGTGCCTGCGTAAGCGCTTCACGCGGCAAAGCCCCGAAGCTCACGGGCATACAGCGCGATAAAATCGTATCCAGAAGAGAGCTGCGCGCACTTGTAACCAGAATGAACACAACCTGCCCGGTCGGCTCCTCAAGCGTCTTCAGCAGACTGTTCGCTGCTGCATCATTCATGGTATCGGCATCATCCAGAACAACGACGCGACGCTCCGTCAAAATCGGAATGCGTGCAATCTCCTGCTGCACCTCGCGGATCTGCTCGATCTTGATGGTTTTCGCCGCTTTGCCGCGGCTCTCCGGCAGGACCTCATAATAATCCGGATGCGTATCGGTAAGCAAAGCCCGGCAGGACGCACACGTGCCGCAGGGCTCCGTCTGCCCACAAAGCAAGGCCGCTGCTAACACACGCGCGGCCTTCAGCTTCCCGACGCCCTCAGGTCCGCAAAACAGCAAAGCATGCGGCATCCTTTGCTCCTGCAGCAGGGTCTTCAGGCGTACTTTATTCTCTTCATGACCTAGTATTGTATTCCATTGAATTTCCATTACATATACAAATCCACAAGCATACCGCGTATTGCATCCTGACTCGCCACAATACTCAGCTGATCAGCCTGTCCAAGGCGGATTTTCTCTGCCATCTCTTCCATTTTTTTATCGATTTTGCGTACCGTCGTATAAACCTTCTGCCGTCCGAGCCTGTCCCAGCCAGACTGTGTATGCAGGGAATACATGCGCGATACAGCTTCACCCACGAAATTCTTGACGAGATTCCGATAAGACTTCAGCTCGTCATAGGTTGGCGTCTTGCTCAGCCGGGCTCCCTGCTCATCGATCTGACGCAGCAGTTCCTGCATCTGTTCGTCCGACATATTCTCCTGCTGGTCCGAAAGCGCTGTTGAAAAATCTGTATCCGAAGACTGTACATCGTGTGCAGCCATATCATGGTCAACAGTTGGCATTGAACGCTGGCTTGTCAAAGCATCGATTTTCATAATTGTCACCCTCTGCTGCATTTTCCTGTATGGACGCAGCCATCCAACAAACAGCCGCCATACACTCTTGTCAACCAACTCTATTAAAATTATAAAGGTTTTCTGACAAATAAGCAATGAAAAAGAAATACAAAAATCCCGGCAGTAAACCTGCCGGGATTTGTATTTCTTTTACAATCAGATTGTGTAGACGCGGATGGAGTTCGTGTTGCCATCGCCGGTCTTGATACCAGAAGTAATGATCGTGCAGTCACCGCGTTTTGCATATTCCTGCTCAACTGCTGCTGCAGCTGCTGCGCTGACCATTTCGCTGACATCATTCCAGCTCTTGCCAGCAACCGGATAAACGCCCCAGCGGAGGTTCAGCTGACGAACTACCTTCTCATCCGGAGTATACGCAACGATAGCTGCCTTCGGACGATACTTGGAAACAGCCTTTGTCGTATAGCCGCTCTCAGTCGGTGTAATAATGGCAGAAGCATCAAGCTCATATGCCATCTGTACCGTTGCATGGGCAACGGCTGTCGTTCTGGAGTTGAGGTGCTCGAAGCCCTTGCCGACAAAGAGGTTCTTATATTCAAGAGAAGCCTCGATGCGCTGTGCGATACGGTTCATCGTAGCAACAGCCTCAACCGGATAATCGCCCTGTGCCGTCTCGCCGCTCAGCATGATAGCATCTGTACCATCAAGGATAGCATTAGCAACATCAGAAGCCTCTGCACGTGTCGGGCGCGGGTTCGTCGTCATCGTTTCAAGCATCTGCGTAGCAACGATGACCGGCTTGCCGGCACGGTTGCACTTCTTGATGATTTCCTTCTGGATCAAAGGAACATCCTCAGCCGGTACTTCAACACCGAGGTCACCGCGAGCAACCATGATACCATCGGAAACTTCAAGGATCGAATCAAAGTTCTTTACACCTTCAAGGTTTTCGATCTTCGGGATGATTTCCATACGGCCGCCATGCTCTTTGATGAGCTTGCGGATCTGAAGAACATCCTCAGCACGCTGAATGAAGGAAGCTGCAACGAAATCCATATCCTGTTCAACGCCGAACACGATATCAGCAGCATCCTGCTCAGAAATCGGCGGAAGTCCGAGGGAAACGCCCGGAGCTGCAACGCGCTTACGAGTGCCCATCTTGCCGCTGTTCTGGATTGTCGTGATGATATCCTTGCCTTTGATCTCCTCTACTTTGAGAGCTACGAGGCCATCTGCAAGAAGAAGAGTATCGCCCGGCTTAACTTCTGTATAGAGAAGTTTATGGTTGACGGATACATGCGTAGCGTCGCCCGGCTCATCACTGTAAGTTAAAGTGAACTTATTGCCTTTTTCAAGCATAACCTTGCCATCTTTGAACTCGCCAAGACGCATTTCAGGTCCCTTCGTATCAAGTACGAGGGAAATGACTTTGCCAAGTCTCTTGGAAGCTTCTTTGACCGCGTTGATACGGCCAAGATGCTCTTCATGGTCACCATGAGAGAAGTTGAAGCGAGCGCAGTTCATACCATTTTCGATCAGTGCATCGAGAACGCCCGGTTTCTCCGTGGAAGGTCCCTGTGTGCAGACAATTTTCGTCTTCTTTAACATTCTTAAATCCCCACCTATTTCTTTTTTTATTTTGACAGTTATTAACCCTGCCTGGTTGCTGTTTCAAGTGAAACACCTTGCGAAAGCATTTCCGGTGCTTCATCATGATTCTATTCTACACTTTTTCCCCCTATAAGTAAAACATTTTCAGGCAAAAAACGCGAAAAAAATATTTTCAGAAAACGGTTACAGTACTTATAATTTATTGAATTTGTTTCGATATATCTATGAGGAAGATTTGGTATTAATTTGAATTGACCTCGAAAAAAGGAACGTTTTACTTTTCTAGGGAAGGAGGTTTTACCATGTATAGTGTTTCATCCATTGCCAATAACACGTACCTCATGTACAGTTTTGCGCAAAAAAATGGCGTTTCTCTGACTTCGAATTATGGTTCCGTCTCCTCGTTGAGCGGTTCCTCAAGTTCGAATACGACGACAGCCCTGAATAATTTCTGGAAAAATTATTCATCCGGGACAAGTTCGTCAGGCTCATCAAGTTCTTCGAGTACAGC
>CAZTAP010000119.1:0-8408 GCA_964611665.1 uncultured Selenomonadaceae bacterium
TCTTCATACGGGCAATGAAAAAGCCATCCGTACCATCACGCTGCGGATAAAGCTGTACCAGCTTCTCCGCACGCTTTTGGAGCGGCAGGAACTCCCCCGTATCCTCCAAAACGAAATCCTGCTGCGCAGCCAGAAATGCTTCGACAACCGCAGCATTTTCTTCACGGGCAATCGTGCAGGTGCTATAGACCAGAATCCCGCCCGGTTTCACGGCTGCTGCTGCGCTTTTCAAAATAGCAAGCTGCAGCCCGGGCAGTTCCTGCAAAAGTTCCGGTGTTTTCTTCCAGCGTGCATCCGGTTTGCGGCGCAATACGCCAAGGCCGGAGCATGGTGCATCCACAAGTACGCGATCCGCCTGCTTTGCATAAAGTCCGCCAATCTCGCGCGCATCGAGCAGTTTTGTCTCGATGATATCAATACCCAGACGCTCAGCATTCTCAGCAATGCGTACAAGCTTGTGCTCATAAATGTCACCAGCCAGAATCCGGCCTTCATTCTTCATAAGCGCAGCCATATGTGTGGTCTTGCCGCCCGGCGCACTGCAGGCATCGATGATGAATTCTCCCGGCTGAGGGTCCACCACATAGGCAACCTGCATCGAACTTTCATCCTGTACCTGGAACAGCCCCTCCTGCAGGGAAGACATCGCATCAAGCGAACCATGCTGCACACAGAGCAGGCCTTCCGGTGCCCATTCTGAATATTTTACTGCAGCGCCCTCTTCGGCAAGGATATCCGACAAATTTTCCCGCGTGGTCTTCAGCGTATTCGCACGCAGAGAAAGCACTGCCTGTTCATTGTCAAAAGCACACAGTCTCTCTGTTTCTTCGTAGCCAAACTCCCTGATCCAGCGTTTTACCAGCCATTGCGGATGCTGGGAACGCAAGGCCAGATGTTCCGCTGCCTTGCCCCTGCCCTCAGGAAAAGCCGCTTTTTCCGGTTCACGTACTGCTGTACGCAGCACAGCATTTACAAACTTCACCGTTCCCGCATGACCATAGCGCTTGGTAAGCTCAACTGACTCATTGCAGGCTGCCGAGGCAGGTACCTTATCCATGAAAAAAATCTGATATAGTCCCAGGCGCAAAATATCCCGCACCATAGGCGGGATCTTGCTCAACGGACGATTCACATAGCGGCGCAGCATCCAGTCCAGCGTATCGCCGGCTTTCACCGCACCATAAACGAGCTCCGTGACAAACCGCCGGTCAATCTCCGAAAGCCTGGCCTGACGCAGCTGCTGCACCAGAGCAACATTGGCATAAGCCCCATTCTCATGGACCTCATGCAGTATTTTCATAGCGGTTTCGCGTGCTTTATCCATTCAATCATCCTTTTTATCAATCAAAAACTTCTCGATTTCTTTGCGTACAGCTTCAATATCGACGTGCGTATTGAAGCATGGCCCGTTCGGGCGTATATTGAGCACCCCCACGGCCGGCAGAGGATAGACATCCTGAATGCCGCTCGTGAGATCTCTCTCACAGGCAATCGCCAAAACAGCTTTGGGCCGAATTTTTTTCACGGTCTGACGTGCCAGTGTCCCCCCTGTCACAATGAAGAAATGAAAGCCCATCTCATCCGCCAGATCGACCAATGCCCCGACGTCACAGCCGCCGCAATGCTTGCAATTATGCGGGTCACGCGTAATCTTATGCGGACAGGTCGCAAGCTGCAGACAGTGCGGCGTCACCACCAGCAGACGATCTGCCGGCACCTTGATATGGCGATGATGGATAATCTGGTTGCTCACCTCAATAAAGGAACGCTCAATGCGTCGCCGGTTGAAACCAAACACCCTGCCAAACATAATGACCACAGGGAAAAGCAAATTGATCAGCGCATACGTATGCCGCTGAAATACGTTGAAAAATGGTACACCCAGGATAGCCCCGACCATGCTCAAAATGCCAAAACCAGTAAAAAACACAATGCCTGCAAAGAGCAGGCCGAGAATAACCGGCAGATAGCTGTTGATTTCCAGCAGCCCCAGATAGCTTACACGCCAGACGGCAAAGACCAGTCCTGCCATAAACAGGAAGCTGAGCAGCAAGAGTGCAATGAACAGCCTCTTGCGCGGACGCTCAATACCTTGTATCATAAAATCCCTCGATTCACTCTTCAGGCTTCAAACTTCAGGTGAAGTTCCAGCCCATGACCGCGCACATAATCCGAAGCAGCCATCTTTTTCTTGTTCGGCGCCTGGATTTCCAGGATTTCCAGAATTCCTTTTCCCGTACCGGCCAAAAATCCCTGCTTCGTAAGTTCCAGGATTTCCCCGGGCTCGCAGACAGCCTCTGCATCAGCCACACGCGTGCGCCAGATTTTAAAGGTTTTCCCCTGCAGAATACTATACGCTCCCGGCCAGGAGTTCAAGCCTCGTACCAGATTATGGATATCCCATGCCGGCTTTGTCCAGTCGATATGACCAGTCTCCTTGGACAGCATTGGCGCATAGTTTGAGTCCGCATCGGCCTGATGTATCCGTTGAATCGTACCATTGGCAATCTTCGCCACAGTTTTCACCAGAAGATCTGCACCCGCTTCCATAAGCGCATCATGCAGTTCCTCCGCGATCATATCCTCAGTGATTGGCACTTCCGTCTTCAAAAGCATATCTCCGGTATCCAGTCCGGCATCCATGAACATCGTTGTAACACCCGTAAGTTTTTCTCCATTGATGACCGACCACTGGATTGGTGCCGCACCGCGATAGCGCGGCAGCAGCGAAGCATGCACATTGATACAGCCATAGGCAGGAATATCCAGGATCTGCTGTGAAAGGATCTGTCCAAAAGCCACAACGACCATGAGATCCGGATGCAAATCCTTCAGTATCCTGGTGAATTCCTCTGTCTTGATTTTCGCTGGCTGATAAACCGTAAAGCCTTTTTCCATGGCAAAAGCCTTCACCGGAGATGGCGTGAGTTTCTGACCACGCCCGCGCGGCTTATCCGGCTGCGTCACAACCCCGATGATTTCTGTGATTTCCGCCAGTCTGGCCAGACAAGGTACGGAAAAATCCGGTGTACCCATAAAAATTGTCCTGAATTTTTTCATATTCATTCCTCCTGGCGAATACTCTGCGCTACATCAATAAACAGCGTACCTTCTAAATGATCCAGTTCATGCTGGATGCAGCGCGCCAAAAGCCCCGTGCCCGTCACATGCTTCTTCTTGCCGCGGCGGTCGAGGAACTCCACTTTGACCTTGGCAGAACGTTCGACCTCACCGAAAATATTCGGCAGGCTCAGGCAGCCTTCAGAATCTGTCTCCTTTCCTTCACGAAAAGTAATCACCGGATTGATGAGCTCTAACAGTCCGTCTCCCACGTCAATGACCACAACACGGATTGGCAGCCCGACCTGCGGTGCTGCAAGCCCCACACCATTGGCCTCATACATGGTCTCTGCCATATTGTCCAGCAGTGTCCTGAGTTTTGCATCAATTTTATCAATGGGAGCACAGACCTCCTTCAGGACGGGTGCTCCGGCTTTTTTTATCTCTAACAACGACATCTGGTAAGTTCCTCCTTAAAAAAACGATATCTATAGAATTCTATCATATCCAGGCACAAAAATCCAACAATCTTAGTATCCAAGCCCATAGATACGATTTGCCGCAGAAAAGAATACCTTTTCCCAGGATTCCTCCGGTACGACTGCCTTGGTAAATGCGATATAATCCCCCAGATTGGCTAGAGGCCAGTCCGTGCCAAAAAGGACACGATCATAACAGTCCAGATATTCCAGCCAGTCCCGAAGCATATGGACATACCCCTGTTTTTTCAGCAGGAACTGCGGCATATCTTTTATTTTTCCTTCCAGCAGACCCGAAAGATCTGCGGCAACATTTGCATTCTTTTCCATCACAGCTGCAGCATCTGCCAGCCAGGGATTCCCGAAATGACACATGACGAATTGTACCCTGGGCCAGCGCACAGCAGCTTCATCCAGGGTCAACGGGTGGCTGTACTTTAAAAGCGCATCACTCGAAGCAGTAAGACCTGTATGCACAGCAACGGGCTTTTCGTACTTCATGGCAAGCTCGTAAAAAGGCGCCAGTGCCTCTTCATAAACATAAAAATGATTGTAGCCGGGATAAAGCTTGATCCCCACACAATTTTCCTGCTGCAGATTCTGCTCTACGAATGCGGCCTGGCGTTCCAGTTCCCGTGTCCCATCGCCCATACGATCCAGACCGACACAATAGCTCAGAAAATCCGCATATCGATGGTGCGCCGGTTCCACACCGCCGTTCCCCATCACAACCCCATGGACGATTCCGTGGATTTCATATTGCTCGGCCAAATGTCCGGCGGAGTTCTCATGACCGGCTGCTTCTGCAATCTTATCAAAATAAAAATCATTTGCAAAATGCAAATGCGCATCGATAATTTTCATCCGATTCCCTTCCTTACCACCTATAAGAACTTTTCTCAATAACACTTTCATCATAGCATATACTGTCTGGATTGAAAAGTGAAAACGCACGAAACCTCAATCCGGCAAAATAACCTGCTGCCAGATGGCAGCAGGTTATTTTGCTTTTCTTCAACGATACATGAAATCAGCCGTCATTGGCAGCTGATTGTTTGTCCCCTTGCTCAATAAGGTCTGATAGACATCGATATTCCCTGTCCAGAAAGCAGATGCACAGCCCTGCAGGTAAAGTCCCCACATCCTTGTGAACTCCTCACCATACGACTTCACAACCCGTGGACGCACCGCCTGGAAATTTTCATACCAGCACCGCAAAGTCCTTGCATAATGACGGCGCAGGCTTTCCATATGCAGAACCTGGAAATCAAACTCCGGATAAAGTTGTACGGTCTCGCGCAGTGTTGGAACGTAGCCGCCCGGGAAAATATATTCCCGCATCCAGGAATTCGTTGGTGCCTCCTTTTGGCCCATGATCGAATGCAGCAGGAAAAGCCCGTTTTCCTTCAACAGGCGGTTGACCTTTGCAAGGTAAAGCGGCAAATATTTCCTGCCCACATGCTCGAACATGCCAATGCTCACAATTTTATCAAAGGTTTCCTGCGAAGAATCCATATCCAGATAGTTTTCCAAACGCACATCGACAAGCTCATCCAATCCCAGCGCATGGATACGCTTGCGGCAGCCGTCATATTGCTCCTTGCTCAGCGTGATTCCCGTTGCCTGCACACCATACTGCTGTGCAGCACGAATGATCAGCCAGCCCCAGCCGCAGCCGATATCCAGCAGATGTTCTCCCTTCTGCAGGTTCAGCTTGCACAAACTATGATCAATTTTATTCAGCTGAGCTTGTTCCAGCGTATCCTCCGGCTTCCTAAAATAGGCACAGGAATATGACATCGTACGATCAAGCCATAAAGAAAAGAATTCATTGCCAAGATCATAATGACGATGAATGTTTTCGCGCTCAGTTTTGCCATCTTCTGTCTTAAAATCCTTTAACAGCTGGTCAAACTGAAAATCTCTTGCCGTATCCACATGTTCACCATTCGCAAACATCGTTGCAATAAGCTCATCCATAGAGCCTTCAAAATCAATGACGCCGTGCATATAGGCCTCACCCAGAGTCAGAATCAAATCCTTTTTCAATTCAGTAATCTGCGGTTCTCGCTGGAAGATGATCTTGAACTTCGGCTTATCCTCACCATAATCCACTTCCTCACCATCCCAAAACACGACACCGTAGCTTCCTTTTTTCCAAAACTGAAACGCAGTTTTCAACGTTACCTTTTTGAACATAAAAAAGACTTCTTTCTGCACAAATTTGCACAGCAGATAAACGATTTTCCCTCTGCTGCTTCCCTATAATTATAACGCCATTGTTCAAGGTTTCGCAAAGCAAAACTATTCCCGTCATCATTTTTAAGAAAACGCTGATAAATAAAGTGGCTCAGCTGCCGTAAGCCGGGCTGCCGGATTAATCAGCGTTTCCTTAAATAAAGCCAAAATGCTCCAGCAGGATTTTCGACCCCATTAGGATTAAAATAATGCCGCCAGATATCTCTGCCCTTGCCTGATATCTTGTCCCGAATACATTGCCGCCCTGCACGCCGGCACAAGAAATGATAAACGTCGTGACTCCAATGAGGCCGGCCGCCAGCAGAGCATTCAGAAATTCATTTGCCGCAATCAGATCGACCGGTACCAGTGCAAACGTGATGCCAACCGCCAGTGCATCGATGCTGGTGGCAACGGCCATAAAAAACATGGTCTTTACCTGCAAATCAGCCGGTGAAGATGATTCTTCTTCCCCAGACTCCCGGATCATGTTTGCACCAATGAGGACAAGCAGAACAAACGCAATCCAGGGTGCAGCAGCCGCAATATACTTTTCAAAATGTGCCCCCAGAAGATAGCCAATCATCGGCATCAGCATCTGAAATCCGCCAAACCATCCCCCGCAAACCACACAGCCGCGAAAGCTGATCTTTTTCATTGCAAGTCCCTTACAGACAGATACAGCAAAAGCGTCCATGGAAAGCCCTACTGCCAGCAAAAGCAATTCAATATATCCCATTTTCTTCCATCCTTTTCCCAATAAAATAGCAGGCACATTGCTGTACCTGCTGACTTTTTAGTAAAAAAAGACACACATACAGCAAAAACGCCATAATGTGAGTCTCATCAATTAAGACATACCAGTCTTTCGACAGTTTGTTGATATGCCGCACCAAAACACTCTTGCATCCGGTGCCGATTACTCCCTCAGATTTTTTTGATTATAATATAGAAAAGTGCCAGCGTCAAGACCCTGCCGGAAAGCAGGCTGCATATCCTCATGGCAAAAGAGCACTGAGGCCATCGAACAAAGCAGCCAACCCAAGCCACCCCGTCATTTTGTTTTCTTATCATCAGAAGCCGCTGACAAAAAACTGCTGAGCATGACACCGATACAGGTAATACTTGTAAACGTGATTAAAATCGAAATTGCTTTGCTGAAACTGCACTCTGGTACAATATCACCATAACCAATCGTTCCAAAAGAAATTGTCACAAAATAAAATGCGTCAAACAATGTAAGCGGAACATTATAGGCCTGCTCAAAATAACAGGCCCCGCTGTAGCAGAAAAAAGTCAGCTCCAGCAAAAATTCCGTACACAGAGTCAATGCGACCTTCCACAAATTATGATGCGTAAATGTCGTTGTCTGGTGCAGAGTTTCTTTTAAAACCATGTGCATGGCTCTGGCAGTAAAAAAATAACAAAGCATGAGGTTAAGCAAACTACAGCTAAACATGCCTGTCGAAATATGGCCCTGTACCGGCAAAGCAAGATAAATGAGCAGCAATTCGATTGTCGTCAGAGAAAACAGCAAATTGAATTTTGCATTGCCAACATCAATACAGGCATAAACAAGATAGGAACACAGCCACAATAAATAATACAGCAGATGCATGCCCAACAGTGAAAGCGGTAAAAAAGCAAGACCGGCAAAAAGCAAAGACTCCGCCGCCTGCAAATAAAGAAATACCCCTACGCAAAACAGCGCCATAAAAGCTGCGTTCAGGACAAGAAAAAGTCTCCGCCTGTTCTGAAAAGCCCTCACCAGAACAGCAGCCGGCCATTTTAACGCCAAAAATGCATTACGTGGAGCTCCCTCACCGGCAATCTCTGCCAACACCGGATTTCTATATCCTCCCAGACTCATAGCAAACAGCGCAAGAAACAATCCCAATAAAAGTATGGTATTTTCACGAATAAAATCCAGCAACGTCCAAGGCCTCCCATTTGATCACAAAACATCAGGTGCAGGCTTTACCCCATCAGGAAAACCTGCACCTTTTCCAAAAGTACCCATGCTTTTATCCCCGGTCGGACAATAACGCGCTATCACATTGCACAGGAATTTTCTTCGCCCGACAATCCTGCAGAATCATACGCAGTACTCTTTGCCCGGAAGAGGACATATACATCGCTTCATCAGCAGCAACACAAACTTCTTTGAATCCGCCCCTGCCTGCAGCCATTTCATACGATTCCAACAGTTCCGGCGCGGAAATTGCATCTACCCGGCCAGCCGTATGCAAAGCCGTCCTGCTTCCAACCGCAGCTTGCTGCATGCCGCCTCCCGCACACTCTTTTTGTCCAAACACGGAACCTCTGCATCATCCGTGATTTGTCTTTGCCATAGCTTCCGTACCAGCCACGCCAATCCCCCCTTGCCCGATAAGATTTCCCTCGCTGCCGCATTCGCCTCATGCAGTACAAAGAGCAGCCTCATCCATCAAATTCTATTCTCTATCTTCCACTTCAGCCTGCGATAATCCTGCCATAGCATCGATATACCCGGGAAGTTTACCTATCCCTGTCCCCTTTTCCAATGCCTAGTACAGCGTACACGAAATAACTAGACCGAAGTACGCAGGATGAATTTTCAGCTGCAAGGCGGAGGAATGATAAGCAGAGAGC
>CAZTAP010000120.1:0-8377 GCA_964611665.1 uncultured Selenomonadaceae bacterium
CCCGATAAACTGTAATTTATCTTCCTATTACACTTATAGAACAGTCTGTCACACTTTGCCTTACTTTATGGTATATTCATATTCCTTGCTCATCTCATCAGAGGCAGTACTCGCTTTACGCCCCTAAACAGTTAATGCTTCCTGCTTTGCGGTTTTATCTCCCATAAAACTCACACCCCTTTACTTTAATTGTATTGTAATGCATTTATATCTTCAATACAAATATAACACAGAAGAAAACAGACCACTTCGGGATAAAATAGTTTAAACAGAACAAATGTATTGCATTTTATTTTTCTTTATGCTATATTATTCTTAAGAACATATATTCTCTGTTTTCCTGATACCATGATGCTATTTCCTGTGTTATACTGAAAGAAAGGGGACTTCAAGAATGAAACCGCTGCCGATCAATCGCACCAATGATGCCGTTTTTAAGACGGTATTCGCCAACGAACAGCATAAAGATCTTACACTTTCGCTCATCAATGCCGTCTTTGAATTCGAAGGTACTGCCCAAATCCAGGATATTACCTTCCTCGACCGCGAAATTGATGCTGACAGTCTCTGGGGCAAAGAAGCCCGCCTCGACCTGCTCGGTCAGGCCATGGATGGTACAAAGGTCAATATTGAAGTTCAGGTCAATCGTGCCGAAGAAATGGGCCGCCGCTCTCTTTACTATTGGTGCCGCCTCTATAACGATTTACAGCGTGGCGAAGACTATTCCGACCTTAACCGGACCGTCGCCATCAATATCCTGGATTTCAATCTGTTCGATGAAAATATCACACAAGACTACCACAGCTGTTATGGCCTCTATAACAGCAAAAACCAGCATCAGCTTACAACAGACCTTGAAATCCATTTTTTAGAACTCAAAAAATGGCATCTCAAAAATATTAAACAGATGAATCGTCTTGAAAAATGGCTTGCCTATTTCTCAAGGACGACAACGCCAGAAGAATTGGAGGAAATCGCCATGTCTGAACCGATGATACAAAAAGCTCTGACTGCAGAGGTCCTTTTCACCACAGATGAAATCATGAAGCGAAAATACGAAAAGGCCGAAAAATATCGTCGTGACTATTCCGCTCATATGGCCTATGCCACAAAACAGGGTATAAAGCAAGGTATAGAGCAAGGTATAGAGCAAGGTATAGAGCAGGGTATAGAGCAGGGCATCACGCAAGGTAAACGTAAACAAGCAGAGGCAACGGCAATCGAAATGCTGCAGGATAAAGCAAACCTTGAGCTGATTGAAAAATACACAAAATTATCCATTGAAAAAATCACAGAGCTTGGCAAACAGCATGGCCTGCTCTGAAAAAAGGAACAGCCCCGTGATTCCGCATCACGGGGCTGTTCCTTTCTTCTTTTCTATTCTGCTTTCTTTACCTTATACATCGCCGCATACATGGTTGGCAGAACCAGCAGGGTAAGCACCGTTGCCACGAAAAGGCCGCTTGCGATAGCGACGGCCATCGGGCCCCAGAAGGTGCTTGTCATCAAAGGCAGCATGCCAAGAATAGCAGCAGCAGCCGTGAGCATGATGGGACGGAAACGCAGCACGGCAGAATCCACGACGGCATCCCATGGACTTTCTCCATCGGCAATATGCTTCTGGATCTGGTCGATGAGAATGACCGAGTTTCGGATAATCATGCCCGAAAGTGCGAGGATTCCGAGCTGCGCGACAAAGCCCATGGCCTTGCCGGTCAGCAGCATGCCGATGCTCACACCGATCAGTCCCAGCGGCGCCGTCAATATCGTCAGGAGCATGAGCTTCGCGCTCCTGAGCTGGAACATCAGCAAGGTCATGATAATAAAAATCATGGCTGGAATCGGCACGAGCAGGAAATCTACGGAATCCTGGCTGTCTGCAAGCGCACCGCCTACTTCGATGCTGTAGCCCAGCGGCAGGCTGTCGCGGATATCCTTCACCGCATCATAGGCCTTCTGCGTCGAGTCATTCGCCGTACCCGACTGGATATTCGCCTGCACGGTAACCGTCGGCTTCAGATTGCGCCGCCAGATGAGCCCGTTCTCTGCAGCATAGGAAATCTTCGCAACCTGCTCAAGCGGTACATAGCCGGCTGCACCGAGATAAATCGGAATATCCTTGATCTTGGAAAGATCCTCGCGGTCATCATCCTTCAGCCGCAAATCGATATCAATCGTACGGTCGCCGGAATAGAACTGTGCAGCAGTCGCACCCGTGAGCTCTGTATAGACCGTCTGCGCAACCGACTGGCTCGTAATGCCCATGGCTCTGAGCTTATCCTGATCAAGCTCCAGATGCATGACCTTGCTCTTTTCATTCCAGTCGAGATTCACATCCGTATTGTTGGAGTCAGCAGCCACGCGGTCAGCAACCTGCTGGGAAATCGCGCGCACCTTATCCTTGTCATAGCCCGATACCCTCAGCATGATTGGATACTCAGCCGGCGGACCGGTCTGGATGAACTTGATATTGCTGCGCACTCCTGGGAAGCTGTCCGCAAGTTCCGTGCGGATTTTCTTCGTGAGTGCCTCACGCGATCCGGTATCCTTAGCCACGATGACAAACTGCGCATAATTGTCTGCCGGCAGTACCGGCTCCATGGTAAGCACAAAACGAGGTGCGCCCTCTCCGACATAATAGGAATAGTTGTCCATGCTGCCGGACTCATCACTGAGAAAGGCCGCGAATTTCTGTGCCTCAGCATCCGTCGCTTTCATTGAAGCCCCTTCCGGCAAACGCATCTCGACAATAATCTCCGGACGCAGCGATGGCGGGAAAAATTCCTGCTTGATGAACTTCATCAAAAACAGTGATACCGCAAAAACAACGACAGTCGAACAAAGCACGATTTTACGATGCTGCAGGAACCATGTGAGTACCTTACGGAAAAACACATAGAACCGGCTCTGATACGGGTCGATTTCACCGGATGCATTGCGCTCCACCTTGACCTTGATCAGGCTGTAGCCATAAAGCGGCGCTACCATGACGGAAACAATCCAGGAAATAAGCAAAGCAATCCCAATGACCGGGAACAACGCATTGCAGAACTCTGAAGCCATCCCCTTTGCAAATGCCACCGGAATAAAACCGGCACAAGTGATGAGCGTGCCCGTGAGCATAGGTTTCGCCGTTGCACGGAACGCATAGCACGCCGCATCGAAGCGGTCCAGCCCCTGCTCAAGCTTCACACTCATCATCTCAACCGCAATGATCGCATCGTCGACCAGAAGACCGAGGGCTATGATCAGCGACCCCAGCGAGACCTTGTGCAGGTCAATGCCCAGCATATACATGGCACAAAACACCCCGGCCAGAACAAGCGGTATACAGCCTGCCACAACAAGGCCGGTCCGAAGGCCCAGGCTCAGGAAGCTTACCGCCAGCACGATGATGATGGCCTCACGCAGCGTGCTCACAAAATCGCCGATGGATTCCCGGACCACACTTGGCTGATCCGAAACCTGATGGATTTCCAGACCAGCAGGCATGTCCACCCTGACCTTTGCAATCATATCCTTCAGATTGTCGCCAAGCGTCAGAATATTGCCGCCCGGCTTCATCGATACCCCGATGCCGATTGCCGGCTCCCCGTTATAATACATTTTCGGATCTGCAGGCTCCACATATCTGCGCTCCACCTTCGCGATATCCCCGAGACGGAAAATCCGCCCATTCGCCGTAATCGGCATATTCCTGATTGCATCTACATCCGTAAACGTACCCGTAATGCGCATATAGACATTATCCGTCGAGGTCTCGACCATGCCGGAAGGCGTCATCTGATTCTGCGTTTTGAGTGCATTGGCAATAACCTGCGGACTTATGCCAAGCTCTGCCAGGCGGGCATTCTCAATTTCCACATAGACCTTTTCCGTCTGCTCTCCCAGAAGCTCGACCTTCTGCACATTCGGGACGGAAAGCAGCAGCCGACGGGTCTTTTCTGCCTGCTCACGCATTTCCTCATAGGAATAGCCATCCCCTGTCACGGCATAGACGGAGCCATAGACATCATCGAAACGGTCATTGTAATACGGACCATAGATGCCCTCCGGCAGATCCTTCCTGATATCCTCGCAGAAATTCCGCACATCCTTCCAGGTCGTACGAATCTGCGCATTATCCACATCCTGGCGCAGCGTCACATAAATAACGGCTGTGCCTTCCTTGGAATAACTCTTGATATAATCCAGCCCCGGTGTATCCTGCAGCTTTTTCTCCAGTTTGTCCGTGACCTGCTGCTCCATCTGATCTGCAGTCGCGCCCGGCCAGGCCACGGACACGACCATCTGACGGATAGTGAACTGCGGGTCCTCCATACGGCCCAGCTTAATGTAGGAAAAAATGCCGCCAATAAAGATCATGAGGATAAAATACCACACCAGACCTTTATTTTTTAGTGAAAGCTCTGTAAGATTCCTCATGCATCGTCACCCAGCCTTACTTCCTGACCTTCCCTGAGCTTGTGCACTCCGGCTGTGACTACGATATCCCCATCCGTGAGACCCGTGACCCGGACCTGATTGTCACCGAAATTCTCAACCTTGACGGATTGCAAGACAAGCTTATGATCCTCACCCACGAGCCATACCTCCGGCTCATTACCCGTCTGGTAAATCGCGGAAAGCGGCAGGATTACCGTATTGCCTGCAGTCTCTGCACCTGCCTCGCTGCACTGCACGCTTGCTGTCATGCCAAGCGCCATGCCTTCCGGCGGATTTGGCACAGACACACGCACCTTGTAGGTCCTGGCTGTCGGATCAGCCATCGGTGCAGCCTCGCGCACCACACCATCCACGGCCGTATTGTTCAATGCCCAGAGTGTAACCCTGACCTCCTTGCCGACGGGAACATCCTGGATATGATTCTCCGGTACGTTGATCTCGACCTCCATCTCACCGGACTGTACCAGCGTGAGCACAGTCTGCCCGGCTGCAACGACCTGCCCGGCCTCGGCATTGATGGCCGAAATCACACCATCCGCGCCTGCCGCAAGATTCGTATAGGAAAGCGCATTATGCCCCTGCATGGCCTGGGCCAGAGCCTGCTGGTAGGCCGCAGCAGCTGCATCATAGCTCGTCTGGTATTGATCGAGCGTAGCTGCCGGCACTGCATCTTCTGCATAAAGCTCCTTATAGCGCGCAAGATTAGCCTGCGCCAGCGTGAGCTGAGCCTTGGCCGAATCCACCTGAGCATCGCCCTGGTTCGACTTCTGCACGACATCCTTCGCATCGATGATCATGAGCACATCACCCGCACGTACACGCTGACCGACCTGCACATTGCGGTTCAGGATCTGCCCGCCAACCTGAAAGGACATATTCGTCTCATAACGGCCGCGCACGGAGCCTGCATACGTTCCGCTCTGTGCTGACGAGCCATAGGATACCTGCTGCGTCTTCACGAGCTGCGGCCTGGCAGATTCCTCTGCCTGCTTCCCACAGCCGCTGAGCGCAGCCAGCATCACGGCAATACATACAAAAACAAGAATCTTCTTCCCCATCCTGCGTTTCCCCCTATTCCTTTCCCAAGCCATCGGAAATCTTGCGAAAATCAGCCTGGCAGGAACGCTCTGCCAACTTATGGAACCCCTGCATCAACTGTGTGATTTCAGACCTCTCCATACCCGCCACCAGATAATCAGCCCAGGAATTCAGCACCTTTACCAGAAACTCCTGCTGGCTCCGTCCGAATTCTGTAAGATAGATTCGTTTCATACGGCGGTCAACGGCATCCTTTTCCCGATAAATGAGGTTCTTCTCCTCCAAAAGCTTCATTGTCCTTGTCACAACAGCCTTATCGACAAAAAGCAAAGCCGCCAGGTCCTCCTGGCTTGTTCCCTCATTCTCAAAGACCCGCATGAATAACACATACTCCGAATAGGTCAATCCCAGCTTCTGGCAGGCTTCCACCAAAAAATTCTGCGACCGGCGATGCAGAATAGCAAAGCAGCGCGCAACATTTAAATAGTCCATCTGTGTCTCCTCCTTAAACTGGTTGATATTATCAACATTTAGTTTAGCAGATTTTGCAAAAAAGTCAAATCGCAAACGAAGCAAATCATCTGACCAATTAGGACAAAAGGGCTTGCCGGATAAAGTCGTATTTGTTAGTATGTAGATAGATAACGTTCATCTTACCGTACAAAAGAAAGGACAGTTTATGTCTTATTTTAAATTTTCCAGATTCCTGCTCTTCTTCCTTCTCCTGTTCATGACACTCATGCCAGCGGCCAGCGCTGCCCGCATCGTACGCGTCGGCTGGTACAGCTTTGGCACGCTTTCCACTTATACGCCATCTGCCGATTCCCGAAGCCTTACGAGCGATGAGGATCTGCCGGGCGTATACGGCGGCTACAACTATGAATATTTACGCATGATCAGCCAGGTCAACGGCTGGCAGCTGCGTTTCGTGCCTGGAACGATCAACGATGCACTCGAACGGCTGCAAGCCGGGGAAATCGATCTGGTCGGCGGAGTCGGCCGGATTCCCTCCCGCGAAAAAAAGTTTGCCTTCCCTATCAATAGTGTACTGCACACCTCCATCGGCCTCATCGCGCGTGCAGACGACCCACGCTTCACGCTGAACGACCTCGACAGTCTGCATGGCATCCGTGTCGGTGCAGTTGCTGACAGCAACCCGTTTTTCCGCATGCAGGAATGGAGCAAGGAACGCAATATCCCCCTTCAGTTCGTGACCTTTCCATCCTTCGAGGCAATGTACGAGGCATTGAACACCGGGGAGGTCGATGCGGTTACCGACAGCCTGCTCGCCCAGCTGCCAAACCGCAAAATTCTCGTCAGCATAGAATCGCTCGGCGTCTATTTCGTTGGAAACAAAAATAATCCTCAGCTCATGCAGGAACTCGATGATGCCATCACACAGATCCAGTACCTGAAGCCCGGGTATCAGGAGGCCCTGGCTTCCAAATACCTCTATCCGCAGTCGCATAGCAGCTTCGCCCTGAGCCAGAAAGAACAGGCTTATCTGAACGATCTCATCGCCTCCGGCAAACCGCTGCAGGTCTCCTTTTCTTCCAGCTGGTTCCCGATTGAATACACGGATCCGCAAACCGGTGAGGTCCGCGGCATCATGGCGGATATCTTCGCACGCATCAGCCAGCTGACTGGTTTGAAATTCAGCTATATCACTTCCCCTGAGCAAAGCGGCGATGCACAGATTCAGGCCAGCATAAGCACCGACTTTTCCTGGGCTGATCTTCATGACTCTTATTTGTCTCAAACCGTATTCGACATACCAATCTTTCTTGTCACACATAAAGAACAAAAAAAGTTTGACACCGTAGCAATCACCAAAGATACCCATCTCGCAGAAGCTGTGCAAAAACGCTTATCTAAGGATGCGCCTTCGATCCAGTATCTGATCTGCAGCACGACCGAAGAATGTATGGAAGCCGTACGGGACGGTCGTGCCGGACGTACTTACATCAATTCCTATGAACTGAACTACTATATGAATCAGAATAAATTTTCCACCCTGAGTCTCCAGCCTGTGCCAGGCTTCAGCGAATCCATAAGCATCGGTGTATCCAAGACTGAGGATCCTCTGCTCTGTTCGATTATCTGCCAGGCTCTGCGCAGCATCCCGCCTGCAGAAATAAACAGCATCATCCTGAAAAACATTACCTTCCGGCCGCAGCACAGTCCGCTCGACTTCGTCTATGCCTACCCGCTCAGCAGTCTGACCGCCGTGGCCTTGCTGGCCCTGCTGACCGGCGGACTGATGTTCTTCTACTACAGCAACAAGAAAAACAAACGCCTGCGCACAGAACTTGAAGACATCCTGCAAAGCCGGACGTCCCTGCTGCAGGCCAATGCTGAGCTGAATCATCTGAGCCAGTACGATGCACTCACGGGCATTCCAAACCGGCGCGGCCTGGACGAATTCCTGGACCGCGTCTACAAGGACAGCAAGCACTTCATCATCGCCATGATGGACATCGATGAATTCAAAAAATACAACGATACCTATGGCCATCTGGCCGGTGACGATGCCCTGGTCACAGTTGCCAGGCTGCTGCGCCAGTATGCGCTCGACACCGGCAGCTTCGCCGCACGATTCGGCGGTGAGGAATTCATCTGGATCGATACTATCCATACCCCGTCCGAGGTGCACGATATTCTGGAAGAGCTGCGCAAAAACCTCTTCGAGCAGCATATTGTCCATCGGAAAACGAAACTCCATCGTCTTACCATCAGCATTGGCTGCGCAGTCAAAACCGCAGATGAGCCCATTGAACATCTTATCCAAAGAGCAGATGCAGCCCTTTATGAGGCCAAAAACACCGGACGCAACCAGCTGCGCTGCGCTGACGGAAAAAGCTGAATACCCAAAAGACCCGCTGTACAGAAATCA
>CAZTAP010000121.1:0-8215 GCA_964611665.1 uncultured Selenomonadaceae bacterium
CCCAGTTATTCTGCAGTTCCCGTGGAAAGCTGGATATCCGATTCGAACATCCGGTTCCAGGGGAAAGTCACATTGATTTCCTTGAATTCACTGAACGGAGGCAGATTGTCCTCGACAAAATCACGCATCATCTTTGAAGCACGATATTCAACACCGATGCGTTTTGCGTCCAGGCTTGCATAGGCCCCGGAGCCTCTGAGCCAGCCAAGCTGACGCCCGATCACACTGCGTACATTGGCCTGATATGCCCAGTCATCCAGATAACGTGTAACCAGCAGCTGGTCCCTCGCATCATTTGTCATATTTCCGGCGAGGATTCCCTCGCCTATGGCAAATCCGGTGCTGTTCGTTGCAGTATTCCAGCCGGAATACGCACGGATCTTGAACAACAGATTGCGATTCTTCAGCATTTCCATCAGCGCATTGTCTGCACCATTGGCATAGGCAATATCGGCAATACCTACCGGATAGCCTGCCGTTACGCATTCATCGACAACATCAGCGAAGTACTTCGTCCCCTCACGCGGCGTGCCATCATTATCACGATTATTCGCCTCACCGGTACGTCCATTCGGATTCGTATTGACAAGAAGCACCAGTTCCGCCTTCTGCGGCGTTGTGACATTCATGCCGCCTGCTGCTGTAACAGCAGACCGAATGGAGCTGTCGATGCGCTCATCGGAATAAGACGGGATCGTATTGCCGCCTGCCCCCCAGTTATACCGGGTATAAACGAAAGGAACCTCATGGTTGATATTGTTCACAGCACGTGCCAGAAGCAGCATGCCGATTTCATCGATTCCCGCCATAGACTGGAATTTCGAATTGCCCAGCCCCGCACTGTACTGCGTGAGCTTCCGGCTTTCCATATGTGTCTGGGAGTACGGCGCATTATCATCACGCCCGAGCACAAAGTAGTCGAACGTCCCTTTGCGCGTAAGATCGATCATGTATTCATTCGCTGCAAAATTTTTATTTCTGCGGCTCAGCCAGTCATTCAGGGATTTCGCCGGAATCAGCTTCTGCAGGAAAGCATACTCTTTCTTTTCACGACTGGTCAGGCCTTCAACCTCCTGCTTATCCGACAGAAGCGTATAGCGGAAGATATCGCTGCCATAGTTCTGATAGTATCCAGGCTCCATTGTCCCGGAAGCCTCTCCGGAACGCGGCGTGCGCATAATAGAACCAAATACATAAAGATTCACATTCGGGTTGGCTGCACGGAATGCCTGAAACTTTTCCGCCCGTTCCAGTACCTGTTCCTTCGTATAATCATGCTTACGCGAGCCAACCAGACTGCCATAAAGCATCGAATCCGATGAAATAACCGCTGCCTTGACATCCTTGGCATGCTGCTCGGCCCATGTCCAGAGTTCATCCGGATGTCCGTAGTCATCACGCCCGCCCAGCATGTTATCCGGCGGCACAACGACTTCATAGCCAAGCTTGCGTACAACTTCAACCGTCTGTTTGTCCGAAATAGGACGGTTATCGTGTGGAATGAATAAAATCCTGCCTTTGGCTGAAGTCTCCTGTTTCGCAGCACTTACAGGCAGCGCTGCAAGGAGCAGGCAAAGAAACAGAAAGCATATTCCTAACGTCTTCTTCAAAAAACCTCTCCCTTCCTCATTGCAATATGTTCAGCAGAATCGAACGTACCCCGTCTGGTACATCGAGTGCTGTCTGAAATGTAACATAGCCTTCATGCGGCTCTGCGCTTTTGATTTTGAGCGCGTCCAGCAGATTGCAGCCTGCGATACTGGTCCTGCCAAGATCGCTCTCCTGCAAAATCTGTGCGTAATCCACCGTAACAGAATTGCCTTTTACTGTAGTCGGCAAGTCATCACCGAGATCCAGATGACCGACAAGTTTCTCTGCCATCGAAAGAGAGATCCGCGAAAAGAACCAGGATAAAAGACCGTGATCCTTCAGTGCGCGCTCCTTCACGGTATAGGTCATATAAGACGACGCCCCATCGTGCACAAAAGCATCCACTGTACCTGACAGTTCCACCCTGCCCAGTTTCTTCGTATCTGCCAGAATATCCATGCGTCCGTTTTCCCTGGACGTAATCGTCAGAGAATTTACCGGACTGTTTTCGTCAATACGTGCGGCAAGCGCTTCATTGATTGTCTCATCCGGCACATCGATATGCCCCTGCAAAATACTCAGCAGGGATTCCTTATCCCAGGTTTTTTTCACTACCTCAATAGCCGGCGCATAATCCTCCACCGCGCTGCCCAGCTGCCCAAGATCAAGCTGCTGGAAGCCCTCTGCCACAACCGCTGGCATATCAAACATTACAGGTTCCTTCTTTCTATGCGTTCGGACCATCCTGCGATAAGCCCTGTCCCGCATTCTTTGCTGCCCGCACATCCTGCCAGAGATCTCTGGCCTTTTCAAAAACCTTGCGCTCCTGGATGCGCGAATCATTGTCACTGATGATACGACTCAGATATTGCGTCGTCTTTTCAATATCGCCGAGCCGATAATACAATGCACCGATCAGATAAATAACGGTTGTATCCGTAAGGCCTCCGATTGGATACCGCTCTGTCATCAGGGATTCATCATAAATATCCACTGCCTTGCGCAAAACGGGCTCTTCCTTATCCCATTCTTCCGTTTCCCGGAACAGCCAGGCCAGCGTAAGATACAAGCCCCCCCGATTTGCCAGAGGTGCACCGATCAGCTCCGAGAAAAAAATGGCCAGCTTGAAAGAAGCAACCGCCTCTGCATGGGAACGTTCTTCCGTAAAGAGGAAACCGATTTTCCTGCCCTGCAGAAAATCCTGTACCTTCTTTTTCCTGCGCTCCGGCATCACAGCCAGGAATCTTTTTTCATCTGCAGCAAAGCCACAATTCTCACATACCCAGATCGTATAGTAATACGGATTAAAATCCTTATAATGCACACAAAAATCGCGGTCAGATTCTGTCGCAATCAGGCGTGCACGTGTCTTCACTACACGTGTTTTCTTCCCACAGATTGGACAAGTCTTTTCAACGACAAAGGTATTTCCCACAGCCATGTTGTCAACCCCTCAGCAATTTGGAATCAATAAAAAATCCATACACAAACATAAGGAATCACTGATTCATGCCATTGTCCGGATGAATCAGAGATTCCTTAATAGAATACCATAGAAAGCAAGAAAAATAAAGCAGCTATCAGCGTTGATATTTCTCGCACAGATCCTTCAGACGGGCTGCATCTTCCTTATGGAAGGAATTTTCACGCAGGCACCATTTCCAATTGAGCCCTACCGTACCCGGCAAATTCATACGGCTGCGGCTGTCAAGCTCAAGGATATCCTGCATCGGAACGATTGCCATGCGTGCAGCACTTGCATAGGCAAATTCCACCAGTTTTCGGCAGATTTCCTTTGCATTCGCCGGATCTGCATGCAAAAGCTCAGCAATCGCAGCCGCGGAAGATGCATCAAGATTTTCTGTATACCAGCCAACGGTTGTATTATTATCGTGCGTTCCGGTATAAACGATGCTGTTCTCCGGCGCAACAAAGCCCATACGCTTCATCTCATTGAAATGCAGCGTAAAATGCAGCACCTTCATGCCCGGATAACCGCAGTCATCGCGCAGTTTCTCCACAGCATCGGTTATGATGCCCAGATCTTCTGCCACGATCGGCAGATTGCCAAGCTCCTGCTCCATCGCTGCAAAGAACTCACGGCCCGGCCCCTTGACCCAGCGTCCGTTGATGGCTGTCTTTGCCTTGCCATCAACCTCCCAGTAAGACTCAAAGCCCCGGAAATGATCGATGCGTACAATATCTACAAGAGCATACAGCTTCCGGAAGCGCTTTTTCCACCAGCTATAGTTTTCTTCCTTCATCGCCTCCCAGTCATACTGCGGGTTGCCCCAAAGCTGACCTGTCGCACTGAAATAATCCGGCGGCACTCCGGCAACGGTTTTTGGATACCCCTCCTCATTCAGGCGGAAAAGTTTCTGGTTCATCCAGACATCTGCACTGTCCTGCGAAATAAAGATCGGCATATCCCCCATGATGCGGATGCCCTTGCTTTTGGCATATTCGTGCAGGGCTGACCATTGTACCTGGAATATATACTGCAGGAATTTCTCAAAGCCAATACTTTCTTCCAGCCTGCGGCGGCTGTCCGCAAGGTTCTTTTTCTCACGTTTTCTAAGAGCTTCCGGCCACTCCATCCAGGCCTTATCCTTATACTCGCGCTTCAGTGCACAGAACAAGGCATAGTCCTCCAGCCAGTAACCCTCCTGTTCACAGAATTCCTGATAATCGGCATTTTCTGCTGCTGTCTCCATAAATGCCAGGAACGCCTTTCTCAGGCATTTCTTCTTGAAGCTCCAAACATGCTCAAAATCCACAAAAGAGCTGTTGCTTGCATAAGATACCTTAACATCCTGTGCACGCAGCAGGCCATCCTCCAACAGACGATCCAGGGAAATCAGCATTGGATTGCCCGCAAAGGCTGAAGGTGACTGATATGGCGAATAGCCATATCCAACCGGTCCCAAAGGCAGGATCTGCCAGATTTTCTGACCTGCCTCAGCCAGAAAATCAATGAATCTATATGCTTCCCTGCCAAAGTCACCGATGCCATACTTCGAAGGCAGGGAAGTCGGATGCAGCAGGATGCCCGCTTCACGTGGATATTTTTGTACGGTCATTTCCTGTTCGTAAATTGTTCCCATAAGCGGTGCAATTTTCACCTCCAAACGGCCGCGCACAGCCGTGATTTTATTTTCTGGACGAAAGGCTTCTTTGAACTCGCCATCGCCAAAATCGCTGATATCCAGGGAAATTTTTGCCTCATTGACCCGGCTGCGGTTCAATACAACAAGGAAAACTTCATTCTTCGCTTCTTTGCCGAAAACATCCTGACCACCGCGAATCAAACGCGCATAGGCCATGACCTCACCATCGCTGTAAAGCGGCAGGAATTCCCCCGTCTGCAGCGCCATATGCTCATTGCGCAGCGCAATGACCTTTTTATACCAATTCTGCGTATAGTCGTCTCCATGCTCCCATTCATAAGGAGCACGATTATACGGATCCTTGAAGCCCTGCATCGCAATTTCATCACCATAATATACACAGGGAACCCCGGGATAAGTCATCTGCCAGAGCACCGCCATGCGCAGGCGCGCAATCGCAAGATTGAAATGTACCGTATCAAGCCTGAAACGCGACTGCTGTACTGCAGGCATCCCATCATAGAACGGCGCTTCCCCCAGCAAAGTCACCAGGCGTTCCACATCATGACTGCCAAGCAGATTCATCATCACATAGAAGTTTTCCTTTGGATAGTTTTCCCGCAGGCTTTCCAGGCGGCGCATGCTTTGCCCTGCATCCACATTGCCGAGCAGAAAATCCAGAACGATTTTGCGGAACGGATAGTTCATCGCAGAATCAATTTCCTGTCCGCACAGGTATTCGCGCGGCACGCCATAGCTGATTTTATTCGAAGCATCTTCCCAGACTTCGCCAATAAGCACAGCCTCCGGGTCCGTATGCTTAAGTTCCTGATAAAAGCTCTGCGTGAACTTTGCGGGCAGCTCATCCACGACATCCAGGCGCCAGCCGCTGATTCCCTGCTTCATCCAATGATGCAGCACGCTGTTTTCATCATGGATGATGAAATCCATATAAGATGGTGTCGTCTCACTCACATTCGGCAGCGTAGAAAATCCCCACCAGCTGTCATATTCATACGGATACTTATGAAAATTGTACCACTCATAATACGGTGACTCCACAGACTGAAACGCACCTACCGTATCATAGCTTCCTTCCCGGTTGAAATACCGGCTGTCACTGCCTGTATGGCTGAACACGCCATCAATGAAAATGTGTATGCCCATCTCCCGGGCTTTGGCACAGAGCTCATGGAAATCCTCATTCGTGCCAAGAATCGGATCGATTTTATGATAATCGCCTGTATCATAATGATGGTTGCTCGGTGATTCAAAGACAGGATTCAAATAAATAACGGAAATCCCGAGTTCCTTCAAATAGGAAAGCTTCTCCTCTATTCCACGCAGATTCCCGCCAAAAAAATCATACGCAACGATTTCCTTTGTATCAACATCTTTATAATAACACGGCTTATCCTCCCAGGATGCATGGATCACCGCGCCCTTTTTCTCAATCAATTGATTTCCCTGCCGATAAAAACGATCCGGGAAAATCTGATACATGACCGTATGCTTGAACCAGTCCGGTGTTTTCGCACCTTTATTATAGACGGTAATCTGAAAGGATGGTGGTACATTCTCGTATACATCCCCGAACCCGCCAAGATGCTCCATGTTATTTCCGTAATAAAATGTTCCGGAAGATGCTGCTATGATAAAGTAATACCAAACCAGACACCCTCTTTCAGGCATAGGCAGTTTCACCGTATACAAACGATTCTCTTCATTCTCAGAAGCCTTCGTAGTCATTTCAATGAGACGTTCACCGTCCCCTTCGCGCCAAAGACGCAGCAGTACTTTTTCCACGGCCTCTTTCATATGAAGCTGGATGCCAAGCTGAATGGTTTTTCCAGCCTCAACAGCTCCCACTGGTGAACGATAATACACGTCCTGGGAATTGTGTTCAGCTTCTTCTCTCTGCGGCATAAAATTGCCCCCCTAAATTCGACAAACCATCCAGAAATGATGCATTCTCAGATAATTTGTTTGTTTCCATGTCAATCTTTCTTATCCAAAAGAAGCCCGGCGAAGTTTCCCATCCGCCAGGCCCTTTGCAAACTTACTTCGTAATCAATTTTTCATAAAGCTCTTTATATTCTCTTGCAGACTCCTTCCAGCTATAATCAGCATTCATTGCATTCTGAATGATCTTCTGCCAGATCTGCAGATTCTTGCGCATAGCCAATGCCTTCTTGACTGCATACATCAACTCATGTGCATTGTAATTCGGGAATACAAAACCATTGCCTTCGTTCGTATACTTGTCATATTGCTGAACGGTATCCTTCAAGCCGCCCGTTTCGCGCACAACCGGAATCGTGCCGTAGCGCAGCGCAATGAGCTGACCAATGCCGCAAGGTTCATAGTTCGATGGCATCAGGAAAATCTCTGAGGATGCATAGATCCGCTGTGCAAGCTCATTGGAAAAACGGATGTTGGCCGAAACCTTCTTCGGGAATCTCCAGGCCAGTCCCTTGAACCAGTCCTCATAGATCTTATCACCGGTACCCAGCACGACAAGCTGCATGTCCTCATGCTGCAGCAATTCATCCATGATACGCACGATAAGGTCAAGTCCCTTCGGCGGTACAAGACGGGAGACCAGCGCAACCATCGGAATATTGCGTCCTTCCGGCAGTCCGAGCTGACGCTGCAAAGCGACCTTATTGTCAAGTTTGCGGTCAAGTGTATCGACATCATACGTCTCCGTAAGATTTGTATCCGTACGCGGGTTATAGACATCATAATCGATGCCATTCACGATGCCAAACAGGCTGTCCTTGCGCTGGCGCAGAAGGCCATCGAGTTTCTCGCCAAAGTATTCAAACTGGATTTCCTTCGCATACGTACGGCTCACCGTCGTGATATAGTCAGAATAAATGAGCCCGCCCTTCATAAAGTTCACGGCATCGTAAAATTCCAGATCCCCATTATTGAAATATTTCCAGTCCAGGCCCAGCGTATCTCCCATGACATCCTTTGGGAATACACCCTGATATTTCAAATTATGGATGGTATACACCGTACGGATCTTTTCATAGCGCTCATCGCCTGCATGCTCAAGCTTAAGCAGCACACTGACCAGACCTGTATGCCAGTCATTGGCATGAATGACATCCGGCCAGAAATCGATGGCTGGCAAAAGATTCAGTACAGCACGGCTGAAGAAGGAAAACCTTTCTGCGTCATCGTCATAGCCATAAAAGCCTTCACGGTTGAAATACTCTTCATTATCAACAAAATAAAATGTTACGCCATTATACTCAAGCTCATCAATACCAACAAATTTATTTCTCCAGGAAACCGGAATCGTCCCATCGTAAATATGCTCCATCTTTTCACGATATTCTTCAGGAATTTTTCCATATTTCGGCATAATGACGCGTACATCCATACCATCTGCTTTCAGTGCTTTTGGCAAAGAACCTGCCACATCGGCCAGACCTCCTGTTTTGGCAAATGGTACTGCTTCCGCTGCTACATAAAGAACCTTCATTACCTGAATTCCTCCTTATTCC
>CAZTAP010000122.1:0-8156 GCA_964611665.1 uncultured Selenomonadaceae bacterium
GCAGGCTGGAAGAGCATGAAGAGGCAGAGCTTATGGATACGATGGAAATCAAGGGAAAGGAGGCGGCGTCATGCAGTGGTCAGATGCACAATTGACAGCCATTGAAACAAGAAGAAAGAATATGCTGGTAGCTGCTGCTGCTGGTTCAGGCAAAACAGCCGTGCTCGTAGAACGGATCATCCAGCGTATTGTGTCCGGTGAATGTGATGTCGATCGTTTGCTGGTGGTGACTTTTACGAATGCGGCTGCAGCAGAAATGCGGCAGCGCGTCGAGTCTGCGCTGCAGACTGAGCTTGGCAGGAATCCGGGTTCGGAGAGGCTTGAGCGTCAGCTGGTGCTTTTGTCGAATGCTTCAATTTCGACGATGCATGCGTTTTGTCAGAATGTCATCCGGCAGAATTTCGCAGCAATCGATCTGGACCCTAAATTCCGGCTGGCCAACGAACAGGAGCTTGCGCTGATTCGCCAGGATGTATTGGAAAGCTTGTTTGAGGAGAGATATGAGGCGCAGCAGCAGGAGTTTCTTCGTTTCACGGAGGAGTATGGCTCGGAACATGGGGATGAACTGTTGTATGAGCTTGTGCTGAAATTGTTCTATTATGCCCAGAGTCAGCCTTTTCCTGAGGAATGGCTGGAGGCGCTGCCTGATCAGTTCGAGCTTTCCGACGGAGCACATCTTGCGGATACAGTCTGGATGCCGGTGGCGGAAATGGATATTCGTCAGGTACTGGATTCTTGTGCTGAAGAGACGGAACGTCTTATGGAACAGGCTGGCAGACTGGCCTGTGAATTTTATCTGCCTGTGCTGCAGTCGGATCGTGAGCTGGTGCTGAGCTTGCAGGAGGCTATGAAAAAGCCGGTCTGGGATGATCGGCGTGCGGTCTTTTTTGCGGCGAAATTTGCTGTGCTGCGTGCACCAAAGGGAACCGATGATGAGATCAAGGCACTTTTCAGCAAGCCAAGGGAAAAGATCAAGAAAAAAATTGCAGCCTTGCAGCAAAAATATTTTGCTTCAGCGGAGGATGAACTTTTGGCCGATCTGCGCGCCACAGCTCCCGGCATGCGTGTGCTTTGTGCACTGACACTGGAGTTTGCGGCGCAGTTTGCGGCAGTGAAGAAAGAACGTACGCTGGTGGATTTCAATGATCTTGAGCATTTTGCGCTGCAGATTCTGCAGGATGCTTCGGCATCAGACCGCCTGAAACCATCTGAAACAGCACTGGCTCTGAGGCAGCGCTATCAGGAGGTCATGGTGGATGAGTATCAGGATACGAACGGGGTGCAGGAGGCGATCCTTTCTTTGGTACAGAATCCGGCGCGCAGGAATCTGTTCGCTGTCGGTGATGTCAAACAGAGCATCTATCGCTTCCGTCTTGCTGATCCGTCGCTTTTTTTACAGAAGTATCAACATTATCCGAAGCTTGGTGAGGGCTATGTGCGTGTGGATCTTGCGCAGAATTTCCGCAGCCGGCCGGAAATCCTTTCTGCAATCAATTTCTTGTTTGCGCAGGTCATGGTGCCGGGGACCATGGAGCTCTGTTACGATGAAGCGGCTGCACTGCATCCGGGGCCGGATTATCCGCCTGCAACCGGTCCGACCCTGGCCGGACCGGTTGAGCTTGATCTTATCGATCGCGATGATTGTGCGGAGGGAGGTGAAGCCGGGGAAAGCGCAGGAGAGGAAGATGCTGCTGAACTCAAGGGCTTTGCGCTGGAAGCACAGCATATAGCAAATCGCCTGCATGAACTGATGGAGAGCGGGGTGCAGGTGTTTGACAAGGCTGCAGGCGGCTATCGCGGCATACAATGGAAGGATATCGTGATTCTGCTGCGTTCGGTCAAGGGCAAGGCGGACGTTTTGCTGGAAATCCTGCGCAATGCAGATATTCCTGCTTATGCGTCTGTTGATGCTGGTTACTTTGAGGAGACAGAGGTCCGTGTCATGCTGGCTCTGCTTTCTGTGCTGGACAATTCCCGGCAGGATATCCCGCTGGCCGCAGTGCTTTATTCGCCAATCGGAGGGTTTAGGGCAGCTGAGCTTGCTGAGCTGCGGCTTGCAGCCCCACAGAGTGATCTTTTTGGCACTTTGCTGCAGGCAAATGATCCGGCTTCGGCTTTATCCGATGGCCTGCGGGAAAAAGCTGCAATCTTTTTGCGCAAGCTTGCGAAATGGCGCAGTCTGGCCCGCAGGGTCGGGGTTCCGGAACTTGTCTGGCAGCTTTACCGGGATACCGGATATTATGATTATGTCGGGGGAATGCCGGGCGGGCTTCTGCGTCAGGCAAATCTGCGCATGCTGTGTGACCGTGCGGCTGATTATGAGCAGACGAATTTTCGGGGACTTTTCCGTTTTTTACGCTTTATCGATAAAATCCAGTCAATGGAAAATGATTTGTCTGTGGCGCGTACACTGGGAGAAAATGAAGATGTCGTGCGCATCATGAGTGTGCATAAGAGCAAAGGACTGGAATTTCCTGTCGTCGTCGTCGCAGACCTGGGGAAAAAGTTCAATCTGATGGATGCGAGGGATGAGCTGCTGATCCATCGTGAGCTTGGTCTGGGACCTTATCGCACAGAACTAGAACATTCTTTGCGCTATCCGACCTTTGCGCGTGAGGCGGTTGCGGCCAGAATCGTACAAGAGAACAAGGCTGAGGAAATGCGTGTACTTTATGTTGCATTGACGCGGGCCAGAGAAAAACTCATTTTGTCCGGATCAGGCAAGAACCTGGCTGCAAAAGCGGCTGGATGGTGCCGTTATATCGGGCGTGCGCAGACTTGTATTCCAGATCATGCGGCACTGGATGCTGATTGCTATCTGGACTGGTTGTGCATGGCCGCTGCGCGTCATGCGGATGGAGGGGCCTTGCGTGAACTTTCCGGTTCGACGGAACAGCGCGTCAATATTTGTGCGGATAATCCATCCCATTGGAAAATCAGCATTGTTCCTGCGGCGTCTGTACGCGCAGGCGGCAGCCGGGAGGAAGACGAAGACCCGCTTTTGTGCGCAGTCGGAAAACGCGAGCTTTTGCCTGGGACGGATCAGGCAGCGCGGGTGCAGGAAGTGCTTGCCTGGCAATATGATCTGCGGGGGACAGGCGATGTGGCAGCCAAGCTCTCGGTAACTGAGCTCAAGCGGCGCTTTGCCGCAGAGGAGCTGGCAGCGGACTCTGCAGCAGTGCGTTTGTCAGCAGTGCGGGAGGAGCCGGAGACTGCAGCGGATGATAGCCGTATGACGGGAAAGCAGGGCCGGAAGAGGGAGACTGTTTTTCAGAGACCGGCCTTTATGCGTGAGGGAGTCCGGCTTACCGGTACAGAATATGGAACAATCCTGCATAGTGTGATGCAGCATGTGGATTTGCAAAAGGATCTGACTGCGGCGGGCATTGAGAAACAACTGGATGAACTTGCAGCAAGAGAGGTGCTCCTTCCTGTGCAGCGCCAGGCAGTAAAAAGCGGGCGTATTGCGCAGTTCTTTGCTTCGCCGCTTGGCAGACGCATGCAGCAGGCGAAGACACTCTGGCGTGAGCTGCCATTCAGCCGGATGCTGCAGGCCAGCAGGTTCTACCCTGAGGTGCAGGATGAAACAGAGCAGATCTTTATTCAGGGCATCATTGATGTATTGTTTGAAGAAGAGGATGGCTGTCTGGTGTTGTTGGATTACAAGACAGACCGGGATACGGATGCAGAAAGGATTGCAGCGCGTTATGCGCTGCAGATCCAGTTGTATAGTGAAGCAATTGAGGCAATCCTTGGCAAGAAAATCAAGGAGCGTTATCTGTATTTGCTGCATGATAACAGCATCGTAGCCATGTAAAAAAACGCTGAAAGCCGGAATGGCCGGTTTTCAGCGTTTTTTATGTCCGTGTATTCTTTTGTCGGAGCTCAAACAGTTCCTTTTGTAATGTGTTATACGTATCCATGGACATGAATACGGCATTTTTGCCATTAGCGCGCTGGATGATGAGGGTTTCTTTTTCATCGTGGACGCGCTCGGCAAAAAGAGTGAATTCTTTCAGGAATTCAGAAGAAGCTGCAGAAATCATAGACGTTCCTCCGTATCGTTTTGCAGTACAGCGGCCGGCTCAGCAGGAACTGCGGCCAAGACGGGGGTGGACTGCAGGTTTGAGGCTGCGCAGGCGGATCAGGCGCATGGCCTCATGCAGGTCGATGTCATCGCGGCGGTCTGCTGCCTCGTAGACACAGATTGGGGCAGCCAGGCCAATCTCGCTGGCGGGCATATAGACGTATTCGCCATTGATGGTGTCGCCGAAAATGACGCCGGCCTTGAGCTCTGCTTGAACCATAGTACTCATGGGATTCCTCCTATTAAAACATGTCCCGGCGCCATAGCACATAGGCCGAACTGCCGGCAATAACGAAAGCGATGATTGCGATATACATAAAGGCATTGGACTCGTCTGACCAGGGCATAGGCACATTCATACCAAAAAAACTGGAAATAACCGTTGGAATTGCCAGAATGATGGTCATAGCTGCCAAAAATTTCATGACAAGGTTCTGGTTGTTTGAAATGATAGAGGAAAAAGTATCGGCCATACGGGAAAGAATCTTGCTGTACAGTTCAACCATTTCCTTGGCCTGCTTATTCTCTATGATGACATCCTCCAGCAGATCTTCGTCTTCTTCGTACATTTTCAGGATGGGCTGCAGGCTTTGGTTTGAGCGCAGGCGCAGCAGCTTATCGAGCACGGCACCATTCGAACGCAGCGCCGCGTTGAAGTAGGTCAGGCCTTTCTGCAGTTCAAGCAGACGAAGGATTTCCCTGTTTTCCATGGAATGGCGCAGCTTAAGCTCAATCTCATCCGAGAGCTTGCTGATCTGGCGCAGGTAGCGCAGATAGAAGGTAGCGGATTTATATAGGATCTGGAAAAGAAAGCGTGTCTTTTTGAAGGTGCGGAAAAGTTTGGATGTCCGCTCATTGAATTCAGATAATACCGGGGTGTCTTCGAGACAGACGGTAATGATGTATTCCTTGGTGATGATGATAGCAAGCGGCAGGGTATCATAGCTGTCGTTGCCGCGCATGACAGGAACATTGGTCAGGACCATGACAGAATTGTCCTCGACATCTGTATGGGAACGTTCCTCATCATCCAGTGCGGAACGCAGGAAGTCTGGCTCGACCTCCGTAAGATTGCTCACAACCTTCAGCTCGTAAGGGGTCGGATCGATGATGTTGATCCAGGCGCCTTTTTCCAGGGTCTTGAGCGAAAGCTCCTGCAGGGGGCCGCTTTCCAGAGATTTATAAATTTTAAGCATGGGGTGAATGACTCCTTTCAGTATGGGAGACTTCGCCCGTTGTGCTTTAAACGATCAAAATCTCCCAAATTTGTTTAGTTTTCTTTTTTGACCGCGAACTAGGGTGGTCTGCGTCCATTTTCCTCACCAGCCTTTGAATCTCTTATTTTACATTAAAATATTACTCCTCTGACGGACATTAGTCAATGTTTTCTTGGAAAAAGAAGTAAATTAAATTTGCATCCCGCATTGGTTTGTGTTATACTACAATATACGGTAGAGAAAAAGAATACCGTTTGTGCCAAATGCACGGTAATCCTGGGGACGTAAAGGTTTCGACGGGGGCAGCTGGTGCACAGGCAGCGAGCCGGGGGGTCATCAACCCGTTAGTAAGGTGAACACTTTTATTTAAATATAAAAGCTAACGAAGATTACGCTTTAGCAGCTTAATGCTAACCTCTTTCTGCTTATCTCCCGCGTGAGCGGAAAAGAGGCCAATTGCGGGATACCTCAGGGCCAATTCTCGGAGGCCTGACAGGGAACTTTTATCGAGATCGGATTGACGGAGCTTGTTTGTGGGCGTCTGATATCCTAGATCAAATCACAAACTGCGCTCGGAGAAGCCCGTGAAACAATGTTTTCGGACAGGAGTTCGATTCTCCTCGTCTCCACCATCTAAAACCCAAAAATTTTACAGGTGTTGTAAATTTTTGAGATACGATAAGAGGAATACCATGACACGTTAATTCGCGTCATGGTATTTTTTTATCATTTCTTTCTTCGTGAAGTCTGCGTTTAAATTATCACTTTCATATTTCTGGCCACCAACATCAAGATATAGCTCGATGGATATATGATCAGAATGAACCGTTACTTTCTTTACAAAGGTTTCCAACATTGAGCGAAGACCTTCTTCGTCATCGGTATCGTTCCATATATTCAGTACAGTACGGACTTGCTTACTGTCGAGTTGTGTATCTGCAGCAGCGTTGATCTGGATAATGCGCGATGATATTTCATCCAGGCGGCACTTGTTGAATTTGATACGGTCACGAATGACATCGCTGATTTCTCCGGTTTCAATGATCTGCAGCAGGTTTTCTATTTTCTTCTGCAGGGACGTTTCTTCTCGCTGCAAGGCATTGAGCTCAGAATTGTTGTGCTTTTTCTCGCGTCTGATCTTCTCATTGATTGCGTTGACGACAGCAGCTATCTTCTTCGGGGTGGAGATCGTTTCTTTCACATAGGAGATGACCAGGGACTCAATCCACTCTTTCTTCATCGTTTTGATTTTGCATTTGACGTTGGTGTTTAGGCTTCGACTGCACTGATAATAGGAATAAAGTTTCTTGCCGAGGCTGCGGTGCGTACCCATATAGCGATTCCCAACGAGCGATGAACCGCACTCGCCGCAGGTTATCAGACCGGACAGCAGATACATAGCCTTAGAGTGCATGGATCCGCGGCTATGGATCCGTCCGGCCAGACGCTCCTGGGCCAAATCCCATGTCTTACGGTCTATGATTGCCGGCATCCCACCGGGAATCTCCATCACATCACTAGCAGTATGATGTGAGTTCCTTGGCCGCATTTTTCCTCCGGTTGTTTTTCCATAGACATAAATCCCGATATATTTCTTATTTCGAAGCAAGTCGTGGATAGAGTTTTTTCCGAAAAATGCTCCTCGTTTTGTTTTATAGCCTCGTTCATTGCATGCTGCTTGAATCTCTCCATAGGTAGCTCCTTTCGCGTACATCGAAAATATCAGGCGCACGATAGGCGCCTCGAGTTCGTTTATCAGGTATTTCTTGTCTGGCCCTACACTATACCCGAGTGGGGGAATTCCACCATTGTGGACGCAAGACAGGGCGTTCTCGTGCTGACCTTTTTTGACCTCTTTCGCGAGGTTGCGTGAGAAGTAGGCAGCCATGCCGACCAGGTTGTTCTCCATAAGCTGGCCTTCAGGCGTATCCATATCAATCGACTGGCCCGCATATTCGATGGTTACGCCCCAGCGCAGCAGCTTCATCTTGTTGAAATAGTAGTCATACTCATTGCGGGCGTTTCGATTTACCTTATGGAATACAGCGATATTAAATCCGCCTTGCTTGGCATCTTTGAACATCTGCTGGTAGGCCGGCCGGCGATCGTTGGTGGCTGTAAATGCTTCATCACAGTATTCCCTGACGACAGTATATCCTTTTCGCTTACAGTAAGCCCGGCAGATGCGGAGCTGGGCGGTGATTGATTCTTCTCGTTGATTATCCGATGAAAAACGTGCATAGATTACAGCATTCATGCATAACATTCTCCTTTATTAAAAACTAGCGTTCTATTAAACGGCCTTTTTTTACCGCCCATCGTGCATCTTTTTGCACTTTGGGCGGTATTTTTGTTATTACAATCCAATAAATCAAAAAGCTCCTTGTACCAATAAATGATACAAGGAGCCTCTGTCTTAGGTGTGGGTATACCACGATGTCCTAATTTTAGGTGCGGGTTAACCGCTGTATTGTATCATTATCTTATAATATAATTCACTGTTTGTCAATTTTCTTTTACATATAGTGATTTTATGCGTTTGTCTAGTAATGTCAGATTTTTAGACGATAGTTTCAGGCCATAGAGAATATCATATTGATCTGTGGGATCTGATACACGCATTTTGCTGATGGTTCTTATTTGATTCAGGACGATGATGCTTCCGTGTTTCAGCACTTGCAATTTTTTCATTGTTTTTTCCAATAAATCTATTTTACGGCCTAGGTCCTCAACTTTTCTTATGGTTCCACGGTCAGGGCATTCTTTTTCTTTTATTGTTGCAGAAAGGAGCTTTAGCTCAGTTGGTATAGATGATTTTAGGGCTGTATATTTTCCCTGTATTTTGTAAAATA
>CAZTAP010000123.1:0-8023 GCA_964611665.1 uncultured Selenomonadaceae bacterium
TAATCTTTATATACTGAAATTTGATGCTAAATAAGAAAATTACGATTTGAAAAGGATGATCCGACCAATGCGTCTCTCTACTCATGCCCAGAACAAGGCAATCCGTTTTCTGGTATCTGCCTTTGCCTTTTATCTCTGCCTGATTTCCTTCTATATAAATATCGGGCAGGATATGGCGCCGGAAAACTACATGCTTTATCTGCTGCCAACCATTGCAGCTCTTGTCCTGCTGCAATATGCAACGCGAAATGACCTGTTCTCCCGCAACCACCTGCCGCCAATTTTTGTCGGCCTCGCCTGGTGTGTAACCTTTCCGCTGCTCTACGCCTGGTCCTACAACACAGCCTGGTACATTTCCAAAATCCGCATTGACTTTCTCTGCGGAACGGGCATCTTTTTGCTGCTTACCGTACTGGAAACCTGGTTTTTCCTGCCGCAGCGCCATACGAAGCTCTGGGCTGCGGTATTCGCTGTACTCGACTTCCTGTGCCTGCTCATCCCGCTCACGGAAATATCCTACTATGCCATCTATCAGCACTGCCTTACGCCAGCCTCACTCATGGCCCTCTATCTGACCAATCCTCAGGAAAGCGTGGATTTCATCCAGGCCAACGTCGGCCTGCCGGGAACCCTTGCCGTTCTTATTGTGCTGCTTTTCTTGCTCTGGCTTGCCTATCGCGGCAATCAGCTGCAAGCCCGTCATCTGGCACAGCAGCCGCTGAACCGTGCCAAAAAGATTGCGCTTGCCTTTCTGACCGTCTTCCTGCTCAGCTATGTGCCCTTCTTCCTCTTTCCGGAAACTTCAATCATGTCACACTGGGCAGAGGTTTCCCAGTACGTACAGGATACACAGGAATATGGCACGCATTATATCGAACGCTTTGACGGACTGCAGCTCACCGGAGGATCGCCCACCCTGGCACAGAAGGCACCAGGCACTGTCATTGTCGTCATTGGTGAATCGGCTTCCCGCAACTACATGAAGACCTATACGCCGGATTTCCCTTATGATGACACGCCCTGGCTCGACGAACGCACCAAAGATCCGAATTTCGTTGTCTATCGCAATGCTTACTCCTGCTTTGCCCAGACCGTTCCCGTACTGCAGCGCGCCCTTACCGAGCAAAGCCAGTACAATGACAAACAATTCTTCGAATCGACCTCCATCATCGATATCGCCAAGAAAGCCGGCTATGAGACCTACTGGTTCAGCAATCAGGGACGCTATGGCCAATATGATAGTGCAATCACGCTCGTGGCCCGCACGGCAGACCATGCCGAATGGACAGATGATTCCTATGTCTTCACCGACAAATACGATGCCTCCCTGCTGCAGTATCTGCCAACCGTAGATCCCAGCAAGAATAACTTCATCGTCCTCCATATCATGGGCAGCCATATCTACTACAACAACCGCTATCCGGCTGAATTCAACCGCTGGGAAAATGAAAACGGCGGTGCGGCTACCAATATGGAATCTTATGCAAACAGCATCCTCTATACCGATGATGTATTGCGGCAAATCTACGAATATGCCAGCAAGAACCTGCATCTGCAGGCCATGCTCTATTTCTCTGACCATGGTGAAGACCTGCAGATTTCGCACAATCCGGACGTTTTCAAATTCGATATGGTCCGCATCCCGATGTTCGTCTATCTGTCGCCGCAGTATCAGGCCAGTTTCCCGCTTCAGGCCAATGCACTGCAGCACAATGAACAGCAGTATTTCACAAACGATATGATCTATGACACCATCTGCGGCCTGCTGAACGCTCCGTCAAACCATTATGATGCCAGTCAGGATTTCTCGTCGATCAAATACCGCTTCACCCGACAGGATCTCACGACTATGCTCGGCGAGCATAAACTTACGGAGGATGTACCCGCCGACAGAAATCCAGACAAGTAATTTAGCTGGCTATTTCATAGATGCTGCACTACCCACACTTCCTTCAACGCCTTCTACAAACCAGTCAAAGCTCTCAATAAGCTCCTGATCCGAGATATTTTCTCCCTGCTGAATGCGCAGCCTGCCCTGCTGATCGTAAACCGGCCCATAGAACACATCCCAACGTCCACTAAGAATGCGGCGTTCAGCCTGCTCCACAAGCTGTTTCGTGGTCTCATCAACTATCGGCGAAAGTGGCGCAATGCCAAAAACATATTTCTGATAGCCCTCGAAATAGGCCATCTCTTTAAACCGCCCCTCAAAACATTCCTGAAGGCGCTCACGATAGAATGGACCCCATTGCCAGACTGGCGCAGTAAGGAACACATCGGGAAAATCCGCCTGATGATCCATATTATAGCCAATAACCTTTACCCCGCGCTGCTGGGCAGCCTGAAGCGGAAACGTCGTATTCTGATGCTGCGTGAGCACATCGATAGGATATGCATCCAAAAGCGCATTGGCTGCAGCAGTCTCCAGACTGCTGTCATTCCAGGTCCCCGACCACTTCACATGAACCACAGCCTGAGGGTTTACGCTGCGGACACCAAGTGTAAACGCATTGATGCCCCGGATAACTTCCGGGATGGGAAATGCCGCCACAAAACCGATCTGATTAGTTTGTGTTTGTTTCCCTGCCACGATACCGGTCAAATAACGTGCCTGATACATACGGCCAAAATACGTATCCAGATTTGGACCTGTAGCTGCACCAGCTAGATGGAAAAATTTTACATCCGGATGCAGCTTCGCGGCCTTCTGTATGGCTGGCCCATAATCATAGCTCGTAGCAAAAATGATTTGCGCCTTTTCCTGATTGACAAGATGATCAACCACATCAACTGCATCATCATTTCGATCATTTACATACTCCCGATAGATCATGCGGATCTTCAGATCCTCCTGAATGCTCTCAAACCCCCTGTATTGTGCCTCATTCCAACCGCCATCCTCCTTACTTCCATTGAACATGACTGCCACAACCGGCATCTCTGCCGAACGTTCTGGAAAAGGCTCCTTCGTCACCTCTATACTGCCGAAATAGGAGATGGCAATCAGCATGACAAGAATCAACGCAAACTTAATAACTATGCTTCTCATCCGCTTCGCCTCCATAAACTAAGCTTTCATAGTCAGCTACAGGCACCGGGCGCGCATAATGATAACCCTGGGCAATGTCACAGCCCGACCGCCTGGCCATCTCCACCTGCTCCGCGGTCTCTACTCCCTCAATCACCACTGTCATACCAAAGTGACGCGCCATCTGCACGATATCCTTAATCAGGCAGCTTCCCGGATGAGCAAGCCAGTTATCCACGAAGCTCTTATCGAGCTTCAGGACATCTGTAGGCATGCGCTCAAGCATGGACAGTGAAGAATAGCCCGTGCCAAAATCATCGATAGACAAAGAAAAACCCGCCTCATGCAGCTCATGCAATTTCTCCATCATGAACTCCCCATCACGGAAAAACGCGCTTTCTGTGATTTCCAGCTCGATATAATCCAATGGAATAGCGAACTCCCGAATAACAGCCTGAATATGCTCGACAAGATCCGGATTCGCAAAATGTGTACGAGACAGATTCACAGAGACCGGATAAACAACCCGTCCTTCATCGAGCCAGTGACGTATCACACGGCAAACCTCACGCAAAATATAAAGATCGAGCTTATTGATATCGCCATTCTTTTCCAGGATAGGAATAAAGCGCCCTGGGAATAACAGCCCGAGCTCCGGATGCTGCCAGCGAACCAGAGCCTCACTGCCCGACCAGCCATCCTGCTGCAGATAATGCTTTGCCTGCAAAAAAAGCCGCAGCTCACCCTGACACAAAGCTCTGTCAAACTCAGCTGCCAGACGTTTATTCTGGCGCCGCTCCTTTGACATCTGCTGATCATAGACGATAATACCACTTTCCCTGCAAGCCTTCACATGCTTCAAGGCCGTGAGTGCATCTTCATATACTTCCGTAATTTTACGCCCCGCCGCGATACTGCTGATACCACAGGCAAGTGCTGCCGGATAGCGCTTTGACCTATGCTGTACATTTTCAATCAGCTGCTCCAGTCTTTGCTGCACATCCTCACCAAACAGGCAAAGTGCAAAACGATCCGAGCGCACACGACAGACAAGTTCACCTTTGCGCTGAAAGACCCTCAACAGCACACCTGTCTGCTGGAGCAAATAATCGCAGTATTCCCGTCCCATGATGGTATTCATCAGACTGAAATCATCAAAATCCAAAATAGCCAGCTGCCAGCCTTCTTGAACCGTTTTCTTTGCCCAGTCGCGCTGCATTTTCGCCCAGTTTGGCAGTCCGGTAAGCTCATCCTCATAGGCCAACTTCAAGATTTTCTCCTGATTCTTGCGTGCATTGCTTCCAATAATCCAGACTGCCGCCAGGAACAGCAATGCAAGTGCAAGGTAAGCCATCGATGCTACGAGCAAAAGACGGCGCAGCGACATACCAGCCCGCTCAGCAGGAATCACGCCATTGATATACCAGCCATCAAGCTCCTTCAACGCCACCGAAGAAATATAATACTCTGTGCCCTTATATGTGAACTGCTCAACACCATGCTGCTTATAATAAAGTTTCCGATACAAATTCTCCAGGATTTTGCGGTCACCCCCCGCAAAAAAGCTGATTGCCGCACACTCACTCGTTGTTCCGCTTGCACAGCCGATCGTACGGAAGTCACGTGATGCACAAAATGTACTGCCCTGCTCAGCAAACACTACACCTGCAAACAATGCGTCCATTTCCCTGCCGCCAAGCACACCATAGACAGCCCCAGCCACCTTGCCATCATGCCAGATCGGCACACTAAGAAGCATCGCCTGCTGACCACTCAGTAATCTGCCTGCCTCCATGCACAAAATCTGATTATGTCCACGAAATGTCGGCAAAAGCAATGACCGATTCATCGGCATTTCCATCCCATACAAAAGCTTTCCTTCCACAGAGATCGCACCGAATAGCGCAAAACGGTTCAATGCCGGAGCCTGCTGACGCAAATTTCTTAGACCATCCAGATCAGCATTGCCATCCCCGCCAATCAAAATTCCTGCCGAATTCAAATGAGCATAGGCATCCTCGATACGGCTCTCAACCAGTATCGCAGATTTATCCGTCACATCATTGAGTTTTTCCTCAATCTCCGTATATAAGAACCTGGCAAGCATATATTGAAAAGATAGCATACAGACAGCCAAAAGCATGGCCAAGAAAATCATTGACCATACACTTCCCATATAGCGCTGTAGGAATTGCTTGATATAACTCCAAACGTCCATCTCTCCACCTATGCCTGTACCAGATCAGACGAACTTCCACTGCAGTCGCTCCTGTGTGCTTGCGACTTTACTCCTATTATAATTCTATATCAAGTACAAAATTCCTGCCATCAAGAAATATATTCTAAAAAATATCCGAATTTTTCAGTGTTTAAACCAACCAACCCGGAAAACCATACTGCCGGTCTTATCGACATAGCTCAGATGACGGATAAAAAACCGTGCCATACTGCCGGTAATCAATGCAGAAATCAGTGTACCCTCACGTATCCCTTCAACAGTGCCAAGGTACCACATAGAAAGGAGCACTGCCAGAATAACCAGGGTTGTATCGAAACAAGTCTTGACCCTGCCGAAATCAAAATGCCAGCGCAAGGCTATGGCATTCACGATTCCTTCACCGGCAAGCATAATCACATTCGCAATGACCTGCATCGCCACGCCCAGAGCAATAAACGCTGCACCCAGCAGCAGGACAACAAACTTGGACAAATATGCCTCGGGTGCAAGTCCCTGGAAAATTGCCATAGAAACATCAATGAAAAAAGCAAAAACCGCAGTAATCGGAATCTGAAGCAGCTGCAGCGGATTGAACTTGTGCCAGAGAATAAGCACTTGTGCCAGCAGGAACACCATATTGATCAGGAAAGTCATCTCACCCAATGAATATGGAAAGACAAGGCTCAGCACATAAGGCACGCTGGAAATCGGCGATGTGCCCAAAAGGCTTTTGACCACCAGTGCAATGCCCGCTGACTGCAGCAAAATCCCTATCGTAAAAATCATATACCGTTTATAAATCGACATAACTCTCAATCCATCCTTATCCCAAAGGGGACGGTTCCTCTATGAAGAACCGTCCCCGCTTATTTCCCAGGAAATCTTCGTTCAGACATCCGGCGAAAGATTTCGATGAACCTGCTGCATCAGCTGGAAAAGCCTGCGCTGATCCGCTAAAGAAAGCCCTGCAACAGCCCGTTCCCTATGTTCTGCAACCAGCTTCTCCAACGGCACGAAAAGCTCTTCCCCATGACTGGTCAAAAAGATATGCTTGCCGCGCAGTCCCGGCAGATAACGACGCTCAATGATCTGCTTCTTCTCCAGCCGGCTCAGTGTCTTGGAAATTGCCGCTGGCTCCACGCCCAGATAGTCAATGATTTCTGACTGGGAAATCCCGCCATGCTCCCTGACCAGCTTCAGGATTGTCCATTCTGAGCTGTAAATCCCTGAATCGGATATCGTATTGTTCAGCGTTTTCGAAAAAACCCGCATCGTCTGATACAGCTGCTGGATCAAATGATCCTCTGAAAAACTCCGGTCATCCATCAAATGACTCATAAAAATCGCATCCTTCGTACGCCTGCTCCCCAAAACAGAATACAGCAGAACTATGATGCCTTTTATTATAACGCCATTGTTCAAGCTTTGCCAGAGGCAAAGTCCTGCAAATCATCAATTTTCTTTCGCATCAGCAAGACGTTCAGGCGAGTGAAAGAACTTCTGCAGGAGTGCAAAAGCCAGAAAGCAAAGCATGAGCAGCAGCACATAACGATACATGGCCGCATAGCCGATGCTGCCTGCCAGACTGCCCAGGACGATGATGCCGCTGCTCGTGCCAACATCGAGCATATTATAGAACGTAGCACTTGCCGCGCTGCGGCGGTCTGCCCGCACGACATTGAGCATCCAGGTCATCAGTGCCGGCAGCAGGAGGCCTGCCCCAAGTCCGTAAAATACCGAAGCTGCCAGCAGCATCGGCAGGGAAGCAGCAGAAACAATCAGAACCAGGGCCACCGTATAGAAAATTCCGCCCGGCAGCACTGCAGCCAAAGCCCCCTTGCTGTCCAGCAGACGGCCGCCAAAAGGCCGGGAAATGAAGATGAACACCGTTCCTACCATAAAGAACAGGCCCGCACTCGCGATGTCTGCCTCTGCTGCCATCATTGCAATAAACGTGTTTACGCTGCCATAGGCCGCACCAAAAAGAATGGTAAGCACTGCAGGGATGCCTGTGCCATGCTCAAACAGCTTGTTGCGGATAGAAGAGTGTACCGCCGGTGTCGGAAGCTCTGAGCGCGTTTCCTGAAACGCACAAAGACGCGCCGCTGCTGCGGCAGCAAAGCTCATGAGAGCAGATGTCATAAACAAAGACACCGGACCAAAATCGCTGAGCAGCAGTATCCCAAGTGCCGGAGCAATCGCCATGGCCACCGTACTGCCGAGTCCGAGATAGCCGATTCCTTCCCCACGGCGTGCCGCCGGGATGACATCCGCCGCGATCGCAGCCGTAAAGGTCGTACTCAGCCCGAAGCCAAGACCATGCAATACGCGTGCAAGAATGATTTCATCAACAGAGTCAAACATAAAGTAGCTGATTGTTGCCAGAATCGAAAGAAGCAGACCGATATAAAGGCATTTCTTCTTTCCCAGCGCACGAACGCCTGTATCTGTAAAAAGCCGGATAAAAATAGCCGAAAAACCAAAAATCCCGCCAATGATGCCAATCTCTGTTCCCGTTGCCCCAAGACCAGCAGCATATAAAGGCAAAGTTGGCAGCAAAAAATGAAAGCTTCCAAACAAAAGCCCGTTCGTCGCCACCAAAGCAATAAAATCCCGTGTCCATAATTGAACCTTTTGCATAAAAATAAAAACCTTCCTCACTCTTTATTCTTTTAAATTAACTAGTTAATATTTAGATTTGGTTTATATATTGACTAGTTAATTTATATTACCAATTATAATGGGAGACGAAATGAATGTCAAATTACCGTTTATCG